>JAEWAC010000414.1 GCA_023391895.1 Bacteroidota bacterium | reverse complement strand
GTTTTAAGCCGCTTTGGCCTGGTCTAAAATTTCGTCCATGGAAATGCCCAGGTGGCTCTCGTCGTACACGCACTGGCCGTTTCGGATCACCAGCACCTGGGGTGACTCGTGCTGAACGTCAAACTTCTGGGCCACCAGGTTAGACAGGCTTCTGTAGGCAATCAGGTCCAGGAAATAAAAATCCACTTCGGAGGGCTGCTTAGCCTTTTGGAGCCGCTGCATGGCCACCGAGCTGATGGAACAGCGGGTGCTGTGCTTGAAAATGACCTGCGGTTTTGTTTCAGATTTGCTTATAAGATCACTCAACTGGTCTTCACTGGTTAGTTGAATCCACTGCATACACAAACGTTTTTATAAGTTAGCCTCTGAATTTAGAACTGTAGGTGGGATTGCCGGGGCAGCCGTACTTGCTGCGGGAGGCAAAACAGGAGGAAAGTGTTAAAATAGTAGCTGTCAATAGGATAACGGTGAATAATTTGTTTTTCATGATGCAAACGTGTTTGTCGTAAACGGTTTAATTTGCCGGATATTATACAAATATATATGAATATTCATTTTATATCAATAGGCGGGAGTGTGATGCATCAGCTTGCAATAGCGTTAAAGCGAAAAGGATACCAAATTACGGGCAGCGACGACGAAATTTTTGAGCCGGCCCAGTCCAATCTGAAAAAAGAAGGCATTTTGCCGCCGGTCATTGGCTGGTACCCGGAAAGAGTGACAGCTGCCCTGGATGCCGTGATTTTGGGCATGCATGCCAAGGAAGATAATCCCGAACTGCAAAAGGCCAAAGAGCTGAATATATCGGTTTACTCCTTCCCCGAGTATATTTATAAGGAAAGTACGGATAAAACCAGGGTGGTAGTAGGCGGCAGCCATGGCAAAACCACCACCACCTCTATGATCATGCACGTTTTAAAGCAGTGCGATAAGGCGTTTGATTACCTGGTAGGGGCCCGGCTGGAAGGGTTTGACCAGTCGGTCAACATTACCGATGCGCCCCTGGTGGTGTGCGAAGGCGACGAATACCCGGCCAGCGCCATCGAAAAGCGGCCCAAGTTCCACTTTCTGTTTCCCCACCTGGCCATTATTACCGGTATTGCCTGGGATCATATTAACGTTTTTCCAACATTTGACAACTACCTGGAGCAGTTCCGGATCTTTATGGACAAGATGGAGCCGGATGGCTTTTTGATTTACAACGAAACGGATGAGGTTTTGAAAGTGTTGGTCAGCCAGCACAAGCGCAAAGACCTGCATTACCTGCCCTACGGCGTGCCCCCGCATACCATCACCAACAACCAGACCACCGTTACCTTGGATGGGGAAACTGCCACGCTAAAAGTATTTGGGAACCATAATCTTTTAAATCTCCATGCGGCCTGGCTGGTGTGCAAGCAACTGAACATTTCCGCTGGCCAGTTTACCCGGGCCATCAGTACGTTTACCGGGGCGGCCAAGCGGCTGGAATTATTGTCCGAGAATGAAAACACCATTGTTTACCGCGATTTTGCCCATGCACCTTCCAAAGTAAAAGCCACCATCGAAGCGGTGAAGAACCAGTTTCCGGACCGGAAGCTGCTGGCCATACTGGAGCTGCATACCTACAGCAGCCTGAATGAGCAGTTTATGAAGGAATACAGTGGCGTGATGCTGCCGGCCGACGAAGCCGTAGTATTTTACAGCCGCCATGCCCTGGAGCTGAAACGGATGCCTTTTTTGGAAAAAGCAGTGGTGCAGGAGGGTTTTGGCCAAGAGGGCCTGCAGGTTTTTAATACCCGGACGGAGCTGGAACACTGGCTGCAAAGCCGGGATTTTAACAACAGTGTGGCGCTTTTTATGAGCTCGGGCAACTACGACGGGCTGGATGTGGAGGCGGTAGCCAAAAGAATTACCCAATCTGCTCAGCCGTAATATTTTTTGACAGTAACAAACCTTTACCTTTACGCCTTTTAATAATTTCCGGTAATGCTACAGCTTACAAAACCACTTGCTTTTATCGACATCGAAGCCACCGGCTCCAATGTTACAACCGACCGTATCGTTGAAATCGCCATTATCAAACACCTGCCCGACGGCAATCGTACGGTGAAGCGCAAGTTGTTAAATCCGCAAATACCCATCCCGCAAAACATCACCGACATTCATGGCATCACCGATGAAATGGTGAAAGATGCGCCTACCTTCAAACAGGCCGCCCAGGACATCAAGCAGTTTTTAACCGGCTGCGACCTGGCCTGTTACAATGCCTTCCGGCTGGATGTGCCCATGCTCATGGAAGAGTTTATCCGGGCCGAGGTGGAGTTTGAGCTCAAAGGCAGAAAGCTGGTAGACGTGCAAAAGATTTTTCACCAGATGGAACAGCGCACCCTTGCGGCCGCTTATCGGTTTTATTGCCAGAAGACGCTGGATGGAGCCCACAGTGCTGAAGTTGATGCCGCTGCCACCGCCGAGATACTAATGGCCCAGATTGAACGTTATCCTCAATTAGGGAACACGGTGGACTCGATCATCAAAGCCGTGGGTGAAGACGAAATAATCGACTTTGCACGCCGCTTTGTGTACAACGACAAAAAAGTGGAAGTGTTCAATTTTGGTAAGCATAAAGGCCGTCCCGTTGCAGAAGTGTTAAAAGCCGAGCCACAGTATTACGACTGGATGATGAAGGGTGAATTTCCGATGAACACCAAACAAAAGCTTACGGAGATTTATACCCGTACCATGCTTAAAAAGTTCTAGACGTTAAAGGCCAGATTTGCTTTGGATAAAATTGTTATAATACCGACTTATAACGAAAGGGACAATATTGAAAAAATATTGCGTGCTGTATACAACCTGCAGCAAAACTTTCACGTGCTGGTGATTGACGACGGATCGCCGGACGGCACCGCTGACATTGTACGCCAGTTGCAGCCCCAGTTAAGCAACACGGTTTTTCTGGAAGAACGGCGTGGCAAGCTGGGCCTGGGCACGGCCTATATTCACGGATTTAAATGGGCCATCGCCAAAGGGTATCAGTTCATATTTGAGATGGATGCCGATTTTTCGCATAACCCATCCGACCTGCCCCGGCTGTACGCAGCCTGCAAAAGCGGCGGGGCCGATGTGGCCATTGGCTCCCGTTACGTGCGGGGTGGTGGCGTGTCCAACTGGCCGTGGGACCGCATCGCACTCTCCAAAGGAGCTTCTGTTTATACCCGAATTATTACCTGGATGCCGGTTGCGGACCCTACCGCAGGCTTTATGTGCTATAGAAGAGAAGTGCTGGAAACGATCAACCTGGACGAAATCCATTTTGTAGGTTATGCTTTCCAGATAGAAATGAAGTTTGCGGCCTGGAAATTGGGCTTTAAACTAACGGAAGTGCCCATTCAGTTTGAAGACCGCAAGCTGGGCGAATCCAAAATGAGCAAGGGCATCATCAAAGAAGGGGTGCTGGGGGTGTTGAAACTACGCTGGTACAGCCTGTTTACCCACTACCGCAAGCGGGTAAAAACAGCCGAGGTGAACCGGTAGGAAAGGTTTAAGGTCTAAAGTTGATCGTTCACGGGTTCACCAGTTCACTTGTTCACGAGTTGGATCACAGATTGCGCGGATTGAAAAAGGATTTCACAGATTCGTAAAAAACATATGGGGTTTTGAAAAAGTTGAATGGTTGATAAGTTGCTTGGTTGAGGGGTGTGTATGGATTTTTGAAAGAAGTAGGATGGCAGCTTCAGGATGACTGCGATTACAAATTACTCTAACCTGTCATGCCGAACTTGTTTCGGCATCCCATGCAGTAGAAACTTTTCATGAACTGAACCCACATCCAATATCCCTAAAAGCTTATGGGTTTTTAAAGAAGTTGGATCACAGATTTTTGAAGGATTGCACAGATGAAAAGCCGTATGGGATTTTGAAGGACTTTCTGTCTATCAACGGCCAACGATCAACTACCAACGATCCATTATCCGATATGGACTTTTGAAGAAGTTGAGTGATTTAAAACAATAGCTGAAAAAATATTTAAAAGTCCATTTGTCAATTCTATATTTAAACAGAAAACTGCTGCCTGGCCTCCCTCTCCTCCGGGGAGAGATCAGAGGGAGGGCCCGCTCAATTTGTCTGCCATTGCTGCCATGAACATTTAAAAGTGTACGCTACTGGAATGAAGAAGGCTTTGCTACAGCTGAACGCAGCTGTTTTTTTGTGGGGGTTTACAGGGGTTTTGGGCCGGGCCATTACGTTGGATTCCGTACTGCTGGTGTGGTACCGTTTGCTCATCACCATTCTTTCGCTCTGGTTGTTATATGGGTTTCAAAAGAAAATCAAAAAACTGCCGTTCCGGTCTGTCCTGTCCATTGGCCTGATTGGCACCATACAAGCCCTGCACTGGGTGTGTTTTTACGCCAGCATCAAATACGCCAATGTTACCATTGCACTCACCTGCCTTTCTACCTCGGCGCTGCTATCCTCGCTCATAGAGCCCCTGATCCTGAAAAAACATTTTGATCCTGCAGAAATTGTTTTGGGATTGTTTGCCATTGCCGGCATTGTCATCATTTACAACACCCATTTACAGTTTTCCATCGGTATTATCATTGGCTTGCTGTCTGCTTTATTAACGGTGATTGTGTCGGTGCTCAATAAAAAAATGATCGACAAATACCAGCCGGAGCAAATTACGCTCTACCAGCTGACAGGTGGCTTTGCCGGCATAACGCTTTTATTGCCGGTTGCACTTTATCTTTTTCAACCTGCCACGCTTTATCCCACCACCTGGGACTGGGTTTGGCTGCTGGTGCTGAGTTGGGTTTGTACCATTTTTACTTTTTATTTATACATCCGCTCGCTGAAAAAAATATCTGCCTTTACCATGAACCTGGTGCTCACCCTGGAGCCCATTTACGGTATCATACTGGCATTTGTTCTTTTCCAGGAAAACGAAAACTTAAGCCGGTGGTTTTATGTAGGCTTTTCCTTAATTACCCTGGCCGTTCTTTTTCATATGTGGCGTTTGCTAAAGCCTGCTACTAAAAAGCTGCCGAAAGAATCTTTCCATTAATTTTATTGCTAAAGTCTTACCAAAATATGAACCGTCTTTTTGCGCTCTTTCTTTTAGTCCTGCCCTTTTTTTCCGCAGCACAAAAAAAGCCGTTAAACCATACCGTATACGATGCATGGCAAAGTACCGGCGAACGCCTTATCAGCCACGATGGCAAATGGGTGGTGTATACTCTTACGCCACAGGAAGGAGATGCCACTTTATACATTCAGGCTACGGATGGAAAAGATTTTAAAAAAGCCATACCGCGTGGCTACAATGCCCTGATTACAGAAGACAGCCGCTATGTGGTTTTCAAAATCAAGCCCCCGTACCAGCAAACCCGGGAGGCCCGCATCAAAAAGAAAAAACCGGAAGATTTACCTAAAGATTCCCTGGCGGTAGTGGAACTGGGTAAAGACGACCTGTGGAAAGTAGCCAAAATCAAATCGTACAAAACGCCTAAAAAAGGCATCGAATGGGTGGCTTATCATAAAGAAAAAGATCCCACCGCCCTGCGTGCAGCCGGTTTGCCTACCCAAAAAACCGTAGACAGCCTGAAGCAAACGATTGATTCTTTGGTATTGCTGGTAAAAGAAATCAAGAATGTAAAAGGCGGCAACGCCGATGCCTTAGATGCGGACGAAGACCCTGCTAATGCAAACGGTGCCACCGGCGGCAGCGACCTGGTATTGCGCCACTTGGTGAGCCACAAGGAAGTAACCTTTAAAAATGTAGCCGACTATTATTTTAATGACCTGGGTACGGTGCTGTTGATCAAATCGGCCAAATCTCCACAGGATGCTGCCAGCCAGAATGCAGTGGTACTTTATGACCATTTGACAGAAACAAGGGATACGATTTTAAAAGGCGGCAACGATTTCAAAAACTTTGCTCTTACCCAGGACGGCAGCAGGATCGCTTTTGTGGCAGAAAGGGATACCACTAAAAAAGCCTTGCAGAAGTTTTACCAGCTGTACCTATACGAAAGCGGCGATGACTGTGCCCGGGTGCTGATTGACAAACATACCGCCGGCATGCAGGTAGGCAGTACGGTAAGCGAACATGGCGAAGTATCATTCAGTAAAAGTGGCAACCGGCTGTTTTTTGGTACGGCACCCATACCCATTCCAAAAGATACCTCGCTGGTAGACATTGACCTGGTAAAGCTGGACATATGGCATTATAAAGACGATTACCTGCAGACGCAGCAACTGTTCAACCTGCAAAGAGAATTAAAGCGAAGCTACCTAGCCGTGTATGATTTTGCACAACACCAGATGAAGCAGATAGGTTCTAAAGGCTTACCCAATATTGTGCCCACCGACGAAGGCGACGGTGCTTATTTTATTGCCGTAACCGATACCGGCCGCAGGGTAGAAGCGCAGTGGAATGGCCAGACCAAAAAAGATATCTATGCCGCAGAAGTGGCCACCGGGCAGAAAACGCTGATAAAAAAATCGCATACCGGGCAGGTGTATCCCTCCACGACAGGCAAGTTTATTTTATTATACGATAACAAAACAAAACAGTACAACGTATGGGATGGCAAAGGTGTAAAGACCATTACCGCCGGCATCAAAGTACCCCTGTACAACGAGGAATACGACATGCCGGGCGAGCCGAATCCTTATGGCGTGATGGGCTGGCATCAGAACGACTCGTTTGTGTATGTGTACGACCGCTATGATGTGTGGAAGGTGGATCCTACGAATAAAAAAACACCTGAACGGTTTATAAATGGGCGGGAGCAAAAGAACAGTTTCCGGCTGGTTAGGGTAGATACGGTGCAAAAGTTCATTAGTAGTGACCAGACGCTGTTTTTCAGGGCACAAAATGAAACGAACAGGGCCAGCAATATTTACTTTCGTACACCCGTGGGCAAAAAAGCAAGGTGGATAACACCTTTCTCCACCTACAGCTATGCGTTTTTCCAAAAAGCCCGCGATGCGAATGCTTTTATCTATACCAGGGAAAACTATACGGCTTCACCCGACCTGTTTTTTGTGAGCACTGCCCAAAACAACTTTGAAGCAGTTAGTAGCGAAGACCTGGCCACCACCCAGTTAACCCGGCTCAATCCGCAGCAGCAGGACTACAACTGGGGTACCGCTGAATTGTATCGATGGAAAACTTTTTCGGGTAAAACCTCCACGGGTATTTTATACAAGCCGGAAGATTTTGATCCGGCCAAGAAGTACCCCATGATCATTTACTTTTATGAAAAGCTCTCTGATGGTTTGCATACTTATATTCCACCGGCACCCACACCCAGCCGTTTGAATATTTCGTTTTTTGTAAGCCGCGGCTACCTTGTGTTTGCCCCGGACATTAGCTACACCAAGGGAGGGCCGGGTAAAGACGCCTATAACTACATTGTAAGCGGTGCACAGGCCCTGGCCAAAAATAAATGGGTGGATGCTAAAAACATTGGTATACAAGGTCAAAGCTGGGGCGGCTATCAGGTTGCACACTTAATTACCCGCACTAAAATGTTCAAAGCGGCATGGGCAGGCGCGCCGGTGGTCAACATGACCAGTGCTTATGGTGGCATCCGCTGGGAAAGTGGGGCTAACCGCCAGTTCCAATACGAAAAAGGACAAAGCCGCATCGGCTCCACCGTATGGGAGCGGCCTGATTTGTACATTGAAAATTCACCCCTGTTTCATTTAAACAAAGTAAGCACGCCCCTGGTTATTATGGCCAATGATGCTGACGGTGCGGTACCTTGGTACCAGGGCATTGAGATGTTTACGGCCATGCGCCGCCTGGGCAAGCAGGTATGGATGCTCAACTACAATGGCGAAGCCCATAACCTGGTGGAGCGCAAAAACCGCAAAGACATCCAGATACGGGAGCAGGAATTTTTCGACTGGCTCCTGAAAGGAGAGAAGCCCGCCCGCTGGCTTTCGCAAGGCGTACCGGCTACCTTAAAAGGCAAGCAATGGGGACTGGAACTGGTGGATGAGGAGTAAAGTTGTTGACCGTTGTTAGACAACAGATGACAGTAAGTGAAACCTATTTAATTTAAGTGTTACCTGTTTAATTTATATTCTGAATGTTATTGACTCATTAGCACAAACAAAGACTACCTCTCTTGTCATGCCGACGAAGGAGGCATCTCAAATGCCATCAGTTATAAATCAATGAACGCTAAATTAAAACCGTAAAGGGTTGTCTTTTGGTGGCCACTCTTCGCAAATTTGGACGTTTAAAAATGTCCAGGAGGGATTAAAGCTTTTAATAAGAGAAAGTTTCTTTTCTCTTCTCCACCCTTTGATCTCTTTTCTCTTGCAATGGCACCATTAATATACTTGAACTCTTCATAGAATATTAGATGATAGCAGTAGTAGCGGCCGGCAAAGGTGGTGTCTTTCACTCTATTATTGAAATGTTCTATCAACCTGCTTCTGATATCATTGGTGATACCTGTATATAAAACTGTTCGTTCTGGATTAGTTGCTATATACACATAATAGGGCGTCAATCGCATACAGTTTGAGATGCCTCCTTCGTCGGCATGACAAGGGAGGCATCTCTTATTTATCATCTATATTGTATAAGAAACACCAAGTCAATAGGCGCTTTTACGCTTACTCATTAGCCTCTACGCCGCTGTAGTAATATATTTCACCAGGCTGCGTTTGGCAATCGGCAGCAAGGTCTCTTCCACGGGAAAAGAAAGGCCTGTTTCTATACTGTAAACCGCCGGGTTGGGCAAGTCAGTCCGGTTTTTGATCAGGTTGTATTTAAAGTGCTCGTAGGTATTGGTCAGGCTGCGTTGCAAATGGTCGATAAACGCGGTTTTGATACTGCGGTATTTTTCGTCTTTCTTTTCAAAAAAAGAAAGTCGATAGTGATAGACGCGGATGTCACGGGTACGGCCGGCACTTAAAAAAAAGTAACCTTCCTGCACATCCAGCGGTACCAGTCCTACGGGCGCTATGGTCAGCTGTTCTTCCACAAACTCATAAATCTCGGTACCGTTGCTGATAGTGGTTTTCATTTCGCCGGCAGAAAAGTTGATGATCTCTTCCAGTTGCTGCATCAGCTCATCATCCTCTATCATTTGTTCATACAAAGTTTGTAGTTTTTCCAGCTGCACGCCGCTCAATTTTTTAGGAAACTGCTCCTGCAGGTATTTTTTATTTTCCCGGAATGCCACCAGGTTGTTGTAATGAAAAATAACGTCAGCCAACTGCGGATACAGCTTGTTTTCGTTGAAGTAATGGTTGATCTGCTGCAGGTACGCCAACAGGGTGTATTTCTTCAATTCAAAATCTATATAGCCTTCCGCAAACCAGGTTTCTGATAGTGTTTTCATGCGAATACATTTTGGTTTAGTGGTAAGATGAATTTACAAAAAATGTCAGGCTTTTGAAATTGCCCGCTACCTTTAAAATGTTAAATCTGATTTATGAAAAGAACTTTACTTTTTCTGCCGCTCTTCTTTTTATTTTCCTGCAGTACCACCCGTTATTATGTGGTACGCCATGCAGAAAAGGCCGCTGCCGATAATATGATGACAAGTGATGTGCCATTGTCTGAAGCCGGCCAGCAAAGGGCCCAGGCTTTAAAAGAGGCATTGAGTAACAAAGGGATTCAACACATTTATTCCACAAACTACATCCGCACCAAGGCTACGGCCCAACCCTTAAGTACTGCAATTGGCATACCGGTTGAAACGTATGATGCAAGGGACAGTGCTTTTACAGGTAAGCTAAATTCGTTAAACGGCCATGTGCTGGTGGTAGGGCACTCCAATACGGTAGACAATCTTGTTAATGGTTTGACCGGGCAAAACCTGCTGCAGGACCTGCCGGAAACCCAGTACGGCGACTTGTTTATTATCAAAAAGAAAGGCAATAAGTACCGCTTTGAAAAACAGCATTTTGGAAATTAGCCCCTTTCCTTCTTCAAAACTTCATATTACCCGGTATGGGGTTTTGAAGAAGTTGGGAGTACCAAACCAAAAAGCCTGAGTGGATGGCTCAGGCTTTTTTTTGTTATGCGGTTGTGTAGGTATCAAAGTTCTCTGTCTGCCTGGAAATTTTCCAGCTCATGGGCCACGGCTGTTAAGAAGGTAGCCCCCAGGCTGCCGTCTACGATCCGGTGATCATAGCTCATAGACAGGTACATCATATGGCGGATGGCAATGCTGTCGCCATGGGGTGTTTCAATCACTACCGGACGCTTTTTAATGGCGCCTACCGCCAAAATAGCTACCTGTGGCTGGTTGATAATAGGCGTGCCCATCAGGCTGCCAAATGTACCCACATTGGTTAAAGTAAAGGTGCCGTCTGCAATGTCTTCCGGTTTTAGTTTGTTATTGCGGGCATTGTCGGCCAGGGTGTTTACCTTTTTGCTCAATCCCACCAGGTTCAGCTGGTCAGCATTTTTAATCACGGGTACGATCAAGTTACCATTGGGCAGGGCGGTGGCCATGCCAATGTTGATGTCTTTTTTTACAATAATGTTGTTGCCGTCTACCGAGCTGTTGATCAGCGGAAAACGCTTGATGCATTTTACAATGGCTTCAATAAACAGGGGCGTGAACGTAATACGGGTGCCTTCCCGTTTTTCAAACTCTTTTTTCACCTTATTGCGCCATATCACCAGGTTGGTCACATCGGCCTCGGTAAAAGAAGTAACATGCGGACTGGTGTGCTTGCTGCGTACCATATGATCGGCTATCATCCGGCGCATGCGGTCCATTTCTATAATTTCCACATTGCCACCATAGGTAGTAGTTGCCACTCCCGTTTCTACTTTATTCATAGGGATCACCATCTGTTGCCGCGGAGCCGGCTGAGGTTGTTGTGATACCTGCTGCTGCGGCTGGGCATGCGATGGGCGCACCTTCCCGGTTTTTTTATCGCTTACATACTGCAGAATGTCTTTTTTGGTCACACGGCCTTCGTTGCCGCTGCCGGGTATGTGCTCCAGCTCGCTCATGCTAACGCCTTCCTGTGCCGCTATATTTAACACCAGTGGCGAGTAAAACCGGTTGCTGCCAGTAGTCACGGTGTTATGATTAACCGCTGAAGCCTCGTAAGCTGCAGGCTGGCTGATGGTGACATCCGCTGCCGGTGCGGCTGCTGGTGTTTCGGGCTGGGGGGGTGGGGGAGCAGTGGCTTCCGCCGTACCGGTTCTGATGCGGGCAATAACGGTACCGATGGGAACCACATCGTTTTCATTAAACAATACTTCTTCCATCACACCTTCGCCGGTAGAGGGTACTTCAGTGTCTACTTTATCGGTTGCAATCTCCAGTACGGTCTCATCCATCTTTACCGCGTCGCCGGGTTTTTTATGCCATTTTAAAATGGTTGCTTCCATTATACTTTCGCCCATCTTAGGCATTACCAGGTCAACAGTTGCCATATCGTATTTTTATTTTATGTAATCCGCAATCGTTAAATAAATCAGCTGTTGCAGCATTGCACCCGTGTGCTTTGATCACCACAGACAGCGTTTTCAGCCCGCCAAAAATAAGCAAAGCCGGTTAATGTGTCTTTTTATCCTTCCTGCTCCAGAATAAACCGGCGCAGCAGGTCCAGTGCAAAATGGGCCGTTAATTCAATATTGCGCTTGCGGTCAAAGCGTACAAAGTGCTTGACCGCTTTCACGCTTTTTTTGTCGGCAACAGCTACCCAAACCGTACCAACCGGTTTTTCTTTGGTGCCGCCATCGGGACCCATAATGCCGGAGGTGGCAATGGCATAATCGGCATTCAGCCTTTCCAATACGCCTTTTACCATTTCGGTTACCGTTTCCTCACTCACCGCTCCGTATTTTACCAGGGTCTCGTGTTGTACACCCAGCACGTTTTCCTTGGCTTCATTGGCGTAGCTGACCACACCGCCTTTAAAGGTGGAGGAAGAACCGGAACGGGTGGTGAGCAGGTGGGCAATATAGCCTCCGGTACAGCTTTCGGCAGTTGCCACAAACTTGCTTTTTTCCTGCAACAAGTCGCCCAGCACATCCTGCAACAGCTGGTCCTGGTCGGTGACAAACCAGGGTTGCACCAGCTTTTTCAGCGCCTGCACTTGTTGTTCCAGCTCTTTTTCCAGCAAAGCCTGATTAGCGCCTTTGGCCGTTAACCTTAATTTCACCATACCAAAAGAAGGCAGGTACGCCAGTTTGATATGGGCCGGCAGGGCCGTTTCAAAAGGAGCAATGATTTCCGCTACTTCCGATTCGCCTTTGCCGGCCGTAACCAGGGTCTGGTGCAGAATAACCGGCAAGCCAAACCGGCCTTTCAGCCGATCAATCACTTCATGATCGATCAGGCCCTTCATTTCGTGGGGCACGCCTGGTAAGGAAACATACACCACATCGTCTTTTTCAAACCACATGCCGGGAGCCGTTCCGCGGCCGTTTTGCAAAACGGTGCAGTTGTCCGGCACTTCCGCTTGTTTTAAGTTACGTTCAATAAGAGGTCTGTTGAGTTGGGTAAAAATGTTTTTTACATTTTGCAGCGCCTGTTCATCCACGATCAAGTTGGAACCAAAATATTCACACAGGGCTGGTTTGGTAATGTCGTCGGCGGTAGGGCCCAGTCCGCCGGTAATGATGATGATCTGGCAGTCCCGGCTTTCCTGTGCCAGGGTATGCAGTATATCTTCCTTTACATCGCCCACGGCAATTCTTCTTTTTACCCATATGCCAATCTTGTTCAATTCCGTTGCTATATATGCACTGTTGGTATCAATAGTTTGTCCTATCAGTAATTCATCACCAATAGTTACTATGGATGCGTTAATTTCTTTGCCTTTCATCTTCATCTGATTTTTGGAACCCTTAATTTTAATGCAATGTTACAACTGATGATAAAAACAACCATTCTGGCGATAGGTTTGGTGGGGAGTTTTCATGCCGGCGCACAAACAGTGTCCGGCAAACTAGCCACCGCCTTCCGGCAATTTGAAAACGATACCCAGCTAAAAAGTGCCATTGCCTCTTTGTATGTCATCGATGCCAAAACGGGCAAAGTCGTGTTTGATAAAAATGCGAACCTAGGCCTGGCCCCGGCCTCAACGCAAAAAATCATTACGGCCGCTACCGCTTACGAAGTGCTGGGTAAAGACTTCCGGTACGAAACGGCTTTGGGCTATACCACCCGGCCGGGCAATGAAAATATTTTGTTTATCAAGCCTGGCGGTGATCCCACCCTAGGCAGTTGGCGCTGGGAAACCACCAAAGAAGATAAGGTGGTGCAGCGGTTTGTCAATGCCGTATCCCAAATCAATGACCGGACGTGGCAGGGGCTGGTGGTGGAAGCCAACGGATGGAACGGCGAAAGCATACCGGACGGCTGGATCTGGCAGGACATCGGCAATTACTATGGTGCCGGCGCCGGTGCCCTCAACTGGCGCGAAAACCAGTATGATCTTGTTTTAAGTTCCGGCAACAAAATAGGCGATGGCGTAAAAGTGGTGGAAACCAAGCCGCAACTGTATGCGTATGATTTTGTTTCTATGGCCACTGCCGCCGGCAAAGGCACGGGTGACAATGCCTACATCTATTTTCCTCTGGAGGGCAATAGGGGCATTGTAAGAGGAACGATCCCGGTTAGCGAAAGCCGCTTTGTTATTTCGGGCGCCATGCCCGCACCGGCCAACCAGTTTGTATACACCCTCACTGATGCTTTTGCAAAAAACAATATCCAATTTAACAGCAATCCAACACCGGTTACCGTTTTTGACAGCCTCACTTCATCAAGAACCATTTTGTATACCGAGTATTCGCCACGGCTGGACAGCATTGTATACTGGTTCAATAGAAAAAGCATTAACCTGTATGGTGAGGCTTTGATCAAAACTATGGCTTATAAAACAAAGGCCAAAGCAGAAACGGGCGAGGGGTTAAACTTGTTGCGGGAGGTTTGGAAAAGCAAAGGCATCGACAAAACCGAACTGAACATGGTAGACGGCTCCGGCCTTTCGCCGCTGAACCGGGTAACCACCCACGCGCAGGTTCTTATTTTACAGCATGCCCAAAAGCAGGACTGGTACCCCGGGTTTTACAACTCTTTACCGGAATACAACGGCATGAAGATGAAAAGCGGCACCATCCGCGGCGTAAAAGGTTTTACCGGTTATCATACCACCAAAGACGGATCGGCCTACATTTTTTCTTTTTTGGTCAACAATTACAATGGTTCTGCTGGCACGCTGGG
>JAEWAC010000380.1 GCA_023391895.1 Bacteroidota bacterium | reverse complement strand
CATCGCCTTCTTTCAGTTCCGGAAAATTGCATTTATTGCTCAGTGCAAAAACATTCTGGTACACTTTGCCGTCGCTTTCATCGGTCCAACTGCTTTCCATGTTCAATGCCTTGGTGTCGCCTTCCAGCACTTTGATGACATAGTTCATGCACATGCCTTTTATTTCCAGGCGACCTTTAAAGCAGGAGGTAGTTTTAGAGGTGGTTCTGTTGCAGGTAGCGGCGGTGAGCAGGGTAGTAGCTGCCAGCAGTAAGGGTGTCAACAATTTCATCAGTCAAGGAATAGTTTAAAAACGCAAATGTCGTACGGTTAATCCATTATTGATCAGCTGTTTTAAAGAATCAATGCCAATCTTCAAATGCCGCTCTACATATTGCTCGGTAATTTTTCGGTCGCTTTCTTCTGTTTTCACGCCTTCGGGTGTCATGGGCTGGTCGCTCACCAGCAGCAAGGCGCCGGTCGGAATTTTGTTGTAAAAGCCTACGGTAAAAATGGTGGCGGTTTCCATGTCAATGGCATAAGCCCTAATGCGCTGCAGGTATTGCTTAAATTCCTCATCATGCTCCCACACCCGGCGGTTGGTGGTGTACACGGTTCCGGTCCAGTAGTCTACTCCATAATCGCGTATGGTGGTGGAGATGGCTTTTTGAAGCGCAAAGGCCGGCATGGCGGGTACTTCTTTGGGAAAATAATCATCGGAGGTACCCTCGCCGCGGATGGCGGCAATGGGCAAAATCAGGTCGCCTAGTTTGTTGCGTTTTTTCAAGCCGCCGCACTTGCCCAAAAATAACACCGCTTCGGGTTCTATGGCCGTCAGCAGGTCCATGACGGTAGCCGCGGTAGGCGAGCCCATGCCAAAGTTGATGATAGTGATACCGTCCCAGGTGGCGCATTGCATAGGTTTGTCTACACCGGTTATGGTAGCGCCGGTCCATTCCGAAAACAGGCGTACATAATTGCTGAAGTTGGTGAGCAAAATGTATTTGCCAAAGTTTTCCAGTTTTTCGCCGGTGTAGCGGGGCAGCCAGTTGCCTACAATTTCTTCTTTTGTCTTCATATTTATCTTTTACGAATTTACGGTTTACCCAATTGAAATGTTATACGTTTGCCGCCATGATACCAATAAAGTATCCGGAGCCGACCTTCAGAATAAAAAAAGAACAGGACAAACCTTACATTTTTGATGCCATTCGCAAAATGTGGCTGCTGCTGACCGAAGAAGAATGGGTAAGGCAGAACTTTGTGCAATACCTGGTGGCCGTACGACACTACCCCGCCACCATGATCGCGCTGGAAAAAGAAATTCAGCTGCACGGCCTGAAAAAACGGTTCGACGTGTTGGTGTACGACAAAAGCCATCAGCCCTGGATGCTGATTGAATGCAAAGCGCCGCAGGTGGCCCTGAGCGAAGCGGTACTGCAGCAGGCCCTGCGTTATAACATCAGCGTGCCGGTAACATATATTATTATCACCAATGGGGCTGGTACCATCGGTTGGAAAAAGGAGCATGGGGTTTTAAAAGAGTTGCATGATCTGCCAGAATGGTGATCTCAGAGTTGAGCTAGGTAGAGATCCCCGACAACTACAAAAGGCGGTGGAAAACTGAGGCGCCTCACAAATCCATTAAAAATATCTGTTCTTTGGAAAGTGCCAGGCCAGCGGGCATACCGTACAAAAGTTACACTGCTGTTGTGCCGCTCTTGTTTATTGGCTCCTGGAAAAACAAAAGCGTAAGAAGACAAAAGCCATCCGCTGCTACGTCCGTCAGCCGGATTCAATAATGACAATTTTCAACTTTCTTATGATTACAGCAATTAAAAAGCCCCGCATTTCGC
Source organism: Bacteroidota bacterium (assembly GCA_023391895.1). Taxonomy (GTDB): domain Bacteria; phylum Bacteroidota; class Bacteroidia; order Chitinophagales; family Chitinophagaceae; genus Flavisolibacter. The sequence goes on along the minus strand of JAEWAC010000380.1, from coordinate 17,912 downwards.
AGGGCTTATCACTTAGAAAAATGCAATATGATTAATACCTTGTTTTGTAGCTTCCTCCGTTGTTGCGGGCCGGACGCTCTTCTCTTGGCTTGGCTTCCATTACTTTAATGGTTCTGCCATCTACAGTAGACTGGTCTAATTCTGCAATTGCTTTTTTAGCAGCTGCGTCATCCGGCATTTCTACAAAACCAAATCCGCGAGACTGACCAGTGAATTTGTCGTTGATTACCTTGGCAGAAGTTACTTCGCCATAAGAAGCAAAAAACTCTTTTAAGTCTTCATCCTGTACGTTGAAGCTTAAATTGGAAACATAAATGTTCATACCTGATGTTTGTTAAATTTTTAAATGATCTGAGAAAGGCAACAAGTAAGAGACTAACAAAAAATCCGGTTGCTAAGCAGAATGATTATGCGATTACTAATGCGAAGCTCAAATTAACAAGTTAAAGATAGCCTTATTCACAACGCCACAAAATAAATATAGTATATGGTTTGTTAATAGCGCTGTATACAGGGATTGGGGTTTTAAAATAATCCATCTATAGATACCGTCTCCAGGTAAGGCTGTAACTGGCTGGTGCTCTGAAAAACCCGGTATTCCTGTACTGACTTGTCATCTAGGTTGCAAAAAACTTCTGCATAAAATCCGTCCAACTGAAATAAAAAAATAAAGAAGTTGTCAGTTCTTCTTTTTCCTATAAGAATACCTGTGTGTAATACAATGGTGCTCTTTTCTTCTATGCTCAGCATGATGAAATCGGAAATTTTCATTTTAATGGTTTTAAGGTTTTCTATTCCGTTAAAGGCAGGTAAGGGCAGGAGGGCATAACCATTTAATGCATTGAAGCCTTTTACTTAAACTTGTTCAAAACCTCATATAAAGCATTGCCGCAAATCTTCAAGAAGAGATGCGCTTAAGCTTTGAAACGGATGTGCTTTGTTGAGGCTGTTTTGGAACTGTGTTAAGTGGGTGGCCTTTTGCAGCACCTTTTTCGTCAAGATATTAAATGGCTTTTGCCGCTCAGTTTGCTGTAATTTCTGTAAAAACAGGAGTGCCCTGTTGTTTGTTGGTAGCGTATTGCTGTGTTTGTTGTACCAATTGCAGCTATCGATTGTCCATGGTGAGTGCCCATTGAGTTAAGGCACAGAATTGAAACAGGAATGTTCATAACAAAAAAATTAAAGTTTATAACATTTGTTTCGAGGCGGCAAGCTTAAAAACCTAGAGCATATTCTGTTGCTTGCTTTTATGTACAAGAGGCAGAAAGGTGAAGATAAGCTTTTATCTTCTCCGGAGCAATCTGTTTTGCTGTCTGCGTTTATTATTTTGTTAAACCAGGATGGATATGGGTTTTAACGACCTTTTTTGATCAAAAAAGGAGCAGAGGGATGACCGGGAAAAAGTCCTAAATTCAGGGATAATCCGGTTTGTGGCTCAGTTTTAGAGGAAGTAGGTTTGAATGAACCGTTGCCCTTAAGGAGTCTAATCATTTGTTATTATGTGACAAAAAATTGTGTTTTCGGGCTATAAAGTCGGACATTTACCACTCAACAAAAAATTAAGTAAGAAAACTATGGGTAAATCACAAGCAACCTTTGGTAAAAAAGAAAAAGAAAAGAAAAGATTAAAGCAGCGCCAGGATAAGGCTGAAAAAATGGAGGAAAGAAAGGCCAATGCCAAAAAAGGCAAATCGCTGGATGAAATGATGGCTTACCTTGATGAAGATGGGAACCTGACTTCCACACCGCCGGATCCCAGTAAAAAGAAAGCTTTTAACCCGGACGAGATACAAATTGGCGTGCCGAAACAAGAAGAGCGGGAAGAGGGGACAACTACAAGGACAGGTGTTGTGAATTTTTTTAATGAAACAAAGGGTTTTGGATTTATAAAAGATGGGCAAACGCAGGAGAGCGTGTTTATACATGTAAATCAATTATCAGCTCCGATAAAAGAAGGTGATAAGGTAACCTTTGAAGTGGAACGCGGCCCCCGGGGGCTTAGTGCCTTTAATGTGAAAAAGATCACTCCATAAGCACTTGCTTTTGGTAAAAGTCAAGTAAAAACAGGCTTTTGGCCTACGGTCAGCCTTTTGAAAAAGGCCTGTTAATAGTATGTTTTTCTTGCAATGGTTCTGCCTCAATAGAAACGGAATTTTGCAAGAAAAACTTGATATTGCTTCTTCTTTAGCCCTTACGCCGGTCAGCCGGTTTCAGTAATGGGATTTCAACTTTCTTCTGATTGCAGGGACATTATCTTTCTGCCGCCTATTCTTTTCGATCCTTTTCCTGCAGGTATTTTAATCTTGTTTTTAACGCTGCCGCATGGGGGGGTAAAACCATTCCATTTTTAACCCTTGTGCTGTTGCCGCTGGTGTTTGGTTTGCCCACCCATCGGGCAGCTTACGGCTAGACGGTTTATTCTTCTGATCTGCCGGTTTTTTGCTTTAACAAAAACTTGTAAAACGGGCATTAATCTTAGGCACCGGTTTTCTTTCTGATTAACTGGAACTGCTTTAAAATCCTGTTCCGCCTTCATATGAAAAAACATTCTTTACTCCTGGTCGCTCTTATTGTTTCTACGTTGGCCATGGCGCAGGTAAAGCCTTCGTTCGGCATACGCGGTGGTCTTTCTTCCGCCAGCCTGAAAGGCGATGCGGTAAATAATCTGAACAGCCTGCTTGAATTTACCAACGGCAAAGTTGCTACGCAAAACCGCACCGGGTTCTTTGCGGGAACCTATGTCACCATACCTGTCAGTGAAAACTTTTCGGTGGAACCGGCTTTGTATTACGCCCAGAAAGGTTATGAGATGAGGGGTGATTTTAGCTTTAAAAATGCGGATTTTTTAGCTGCCAATGCCAAGGCGAAATTAAATGCCCAGTATATTGATCTGCCTGTTTTGCTCAAAGCCAACCTGGGTGGATTGCAGGTGTTTGCAGGTCCCCAGGTTTCTTACCTGGTGCAGGCCGATTTGCGTACAACAGCGGGTGTAATGGGTTTTAACCTCTTGAACCGCACCATGGATGCCACCCAACAGTTTAACCGTTGGGATGCCGGTCTTACCGGTGGTATTGGCTACCAGTTTAACAATGGCATTAACGTAATGGCCGCTTACGACCATGGGTTGTCCAGGGTAGATGCCAACCAAAACATCAACTCCTACAACCGGTCTTTTAAAGTGGGTATCGGTATGAGTTTTTAAAACCTTATATAGACTTTATGGAAGCCACCTTTTGGGTGGCTTTATTTTTTTTTGTTTGCAAGAGTGTGTGATAGGCGTAATATGGGTTTTTGAAAGAAAATATTATTGCCCGTTTGTGGAAAGCATCTTTTTGAAAAGGTCAACGGCTTCCAGTTGCCATTGGTCAAAGCGGGTTTCGTAAGCTTCCTCAATTTCCCCGGTAGCCTGGTGCCAGATAAAATTGTGCTTTTCGCTGTTCAGCCTGGTCAGGTGAAATTCATAGGAATCTTCGCTAAGTTGTTTAACCATCACGCGGGTTCTGTCTTTAAGCTCAAAGGAAAAAGGAAACTGGAGCGTCATAAGCCAATTTTAAGAAAATACTTTTTCTAAAGTTAGTAACTGCATGCTTTCGCTGTTCATTTGGACCTAAAAAGAAATTTCTTTTAAAAAGCCATACGGTGCCGGGTTGAACTTTCTGTTTTTAGATCATAGGATTCCCATTAAATTTATAAAGAGGATACCGGAGTTAGGCATTCAGTTTAAACTGGCTTTTTTGCAATCTTTTACGCATGGTAACAACAATCATCAAAGGGGGCTTTACGCTTTTAATTTTCGGAGTGGTGGCTTATGGCATTCGTTATTGCTGGGTTTCTTTTCCCATAGCGGCGGGCTATGGTGCTAAAGTATTGTGCTCGTCTGTTTTTGTAGCCGGTCGAAAAGAGGCAGATGTAAAAGCCCGCGAGCTGAGTTTTATGCCCCTCAACCTGGTGAAGTACCAGGTCAATTACCAGGACTCCTCAGTTACCGCTTCTATTTTAGGCATGGCGGTACGAAAAGCGATTTACAGAAAAGGCCTGGGGGCTACCCTGATCAGCGAATGGCCAGAAGAAAAAGTAAAGGAACAGCAGTTCCGGCTGGCGGCAGCACCCTGCGAAACAGCAGATAGCCTGCCCTGGCCCATGGGTAATAGAATGGTTGACACCTTGCCGCACTTTATTGATAAAAAAAGACTGGAAGCAGCCCTGGACAACAGCTTCCGGGAAAAAGATACTGCCGATCCTGTTTACACACGAGCCGTGGTGGTGGTACATGATGGCCAGCTGATTGCTGAACGGTATGCACCCGGCTTTACCAAAGATACACGGCTGACCGGGTGGAGTATGACCAAAAGTATTACCGGAGCATTGATTGGCCTATTGGTAAAACAAAACAAGCTGGATATAGAGGCGCCGGCCCCTGTACCGGAATGGCAAAGCGAAAACGATCCGCGCCGGGCCATTACGGTGAAACAGTTGTTGCAGCAAAGCAGTGGGTTGCAGTTTGAAGAAAATTATTCCAAAAGTACCGACGCTACCATTATGCTGTTTCAGCGGGCCGATATGGGAGCTTATGCCGCTGACCACGCCTTGAAAGATAGCCCCGGCACTTTCTTTAACTACTCCAGCGGAAACAGCAACATTTTGTCCAGGATCATTCGTCACGCTGTAGGGGAAGAAGGGTATCACGCTTTTCCTTACGAACAGTTGTTGTACAAGTTGGGCATGTACAGTGCCATGATGGAGCCGGATGCCTCAGGAACCTTTGTAGGCTCTTCTTATTGCTTTGCCACTGCCCGGGATTGGGCCCGGTTTGGCTTGCTGTATTTAAACGATGGGATGTGCAACCAGGAGCGCCTGCTGCCGGAAGGGTGGGTAAAGCAAAGCACGACGCCGGCGCCCGCGGCTACTGAAGGACAATACGGTTTTCAGTTCTGGCTGAATGCCGGCCGGCCCGATGATCCCACTAGCCGACCTTTTCCCAGCGTACCCGCAGACATGTTTTATGCTTCCGGTTTTGAAGGCCAGGACGTCTTCATTATCCCATCGAAAAAGCTGGTGGTGGTGCGGCTGGGCCTGACCAGGAGCGGTGATTATGGCGCCGACCAATTTTTGAAAGAAATCATCAGCTCCATTCATTAAAGAATAGGATTTTGTCAGATATAGGGTTTTGAATGTATTAAAGCTGGTGCATGAAGAAGTAAGCTCCGTTGTGTTTTTTGATATTTGTGTTCAATTAATGTTTTTACGGTTTCGGTCAGGCTCATTTACTTCAAAACCCCATATGTTCTAAAATCAAAGTTCAGACCGGTTGATTATTTAAAAAGAAATCTTGCTGCAAAAGGGTTTTCATTGACTGCTATTGCCATCCGTGCACAGAAAGTTAAGGTACGTACCTGGTAGATGAAAGAGCATTTATGCTGATGACCTGGTTTTTTACAATGCAGTATCTTCAATTATTCTTTATCTTATTGCCGAATGTTAAACTGGACTAAAGTAGCACCATGACCTTACTGATAGTTTTCCTGGCACTGGTATGCCTGGTTGTAATGATTGCTGTTTTCAAGGTGAATCCTTTTTTGGCTTTTTTGGTGATAGCGGTGGCAGCCGGTTTGCTGCTGGGGGTTCCCATTGACCAGGTTACCAAATCGGTAGAAAAAGGCATTGGTGATACCCTGGGTTCCATTGTCAGTATTATTGTGCTGGGGGCTATGTTGGGCAAACTCATTGCCGATAGTGGTGCGGCCCAGCAGATCGCCTCATCTATCATAAAAAAAACCGGGTTGAAGAACGTGCAATGGGCCTTGGCGCTGGCGGGTTTTATTATTGGTTTGCCCCTGTTTTATGGTACCGGCTTTGTGTTGATGGTGCCGTTGATTTTTTCCATTGTTTATCAGTATAAATTGCCCGCCGTTTATACGGGTTTGCCCATGCTGGCGGCCTTGTCGGTTTCTTTTGGTTTTTTGCCGCCGCACCCGGCGCCTTCTGCTTTGGTCATACAGTTTGGCGGCAGCCTGGGCGCTACCTTGTTTTATGGCATTTTGATCGCCATTCCTACCATTATTGTAGCCGGACCTTTGTTTGCCAAAACGCTCAAGGGCCTTGTATCCACGCCACTGGAAATTTTTCAGCCGGCGCACCTGCCAACCGCCCAGTTGCCAAGTGTTTTCAGTAGTTTTTTTGCCGCCCTTTTCCCGGTGGTGCTGTTAATGATCACAGCGGTGCTGCCATTTGTGGTGCCGGTACGCTACCAGGATACCATTTCTTTTTTATCGCAGCCTACCATTGTTATGCTGATCGCCCTGGTGGTGGGAACTTATACATTAGGTACCCGGCAGGGTAGAAGCCTCAAAGAGATCATGACCACCTATGGTGAAGCCATTAAGGAAATAGCCCTGATACTGCTGGTGATTGGTGGTGCCGGCGCTTTGAAGCAGATCTTGGTGGATAGCGGCGTGAGTCAGATCATTGCCGATAACCTGCAGAACATGTCCCTGCCGCCCCTGTTTTTAGGATGGTTTATAGCGGCGGTCATCCGGGTGGCGGTAGGCTCTGCCACCGTGGCGGGGTTTACGGCCGCTGGCATCATACAGCCTTTACTGTTGCAGATGTCGGTCAATCCCAACCTGATGGTGCTTTCCATTGGCGCGGGTAGTTTGATGTTTTCTCATGTGAACGACTCGGGCTTCTGGCTCTTTAAAGAATACTTTAACCTGAGCATCAAAGACACGCTTCGCTCCTGGTCGCTGATGGAATCCATTGTTTCTATTCTTGGCCTGGCGGGTGTGCTGCTGCTGGATTTTTTTATATAAAACAAAATTGCATATGCAGGAACAATTATCTCCGGAACAACGTTTTGCCCAATTAGGATTATCGCTGCCGCCGGCACCGGCGCCTTTAGGGGTGTACAAGCCGTGCCTTGTAGTGGGTAACCATTTGTACGTGTCCGGACATGGAACGGTACAAAACGATAAAAGCCTGATCCGGGGCCGGATCGGCAGGGATATGGATATGGAAGCGGGCAAGCTGGCAGCCCGGCAGGTGGGTTTGGCTATCTTAGCTACCATCAGGGCCAATCTCGGCAGCCTGGACCGGGTCAAGCGGGTGATTAAAGTGTTGGGCATGGTCAACTGTGTGCCGGAGTTTGAAAAACATCCCTACGTGATCAATGGCTGCAGCGAGTTGTTTGCCCAGGTATGGGGCGAGGAAAATGGTGTTGGAGTGCGTAGTGCGGTAGGTTTTGGCTCGTTGCCCGATAATATACCGGTGGAGATTGAAGCTCTGTTTGAATTACACTAAAACGCTTTCAAAAGTCCATATGGACTCCAATTATAATAAAGAAGACTGGTACCACATCCAAGACCTGGAGCAGGTGGATACGCCCGCCCTGGTGGTGTACCTGGACCGGGTAAAAAGCAATATTGCCCAACTGATTAACAGCATCGATGATGTGCAGCGGCTGCGGCCTCATGTAAAAACACACAAAACCAGAGAAGGTACCCGGCTGATGATGGAGGCCGGTATCCGCAAGTTCAAGTGTGCTACCATTGCGGAGGCAGAAATGCTGGCGCAAACCGGTGCTCCCGATGTGTTGCTGGCTTATCAGCCGGTGGGGCCCAAAGTGCAGCGGCTGCTTTCCCTGGCCCATGTTTATCCGGCCACAAAATTTTCCTGCCTTGTGGATGATGGAAGGGCGGCGCAACAGTTATCGGAAAGTGCGGTGCGGGAAAACCTGCAAGTAGAAGTGGTTGTGGATATAAATGTAGGCATGAACCGAACGGGTGTTACTCCTGATATAGCTTATGAATTGTACCAGCAGTGCCTGCACCTGCCCGGCATTCGCCCGGTAGGTTTGCATGTATATGACGGCCATATTAATGAGGCTGATCTGGCGGTCCGAACCAGCCGGTGCGAGGCTGCTTTTGCACCGGTGGAAGCCCTGAAAGAGAGGCTGGTGAAAGCGGGTGTGCCGGCGCCGTTAATAATTGCAGGTGGTTCGCCCACTTTTCCCATTTATGCCAAAAGAAAAGAGGTGGAATGCAGTCCGGGCACTTTTATTTTTTGGGATGCCGGTTACCAGCAATACTCCGAGCAGCCCTTTCTGCCGGCAGCCCTGGTGCTTACCCGGGTTATTTCGCTTCCGGGCGACCAGCTTTTATGTACCGATCTGGGGCATAAATCAATTGCCCCGGAAAATCCCTTGAACCGGCGCGTGGTCTTTCTCAATGCACCGGAACTGACAGCTGTGGGCCAGAGCGAGGAGCATTTGGTACTGCAGGCCGGTAGCCCACAGGGTTATCCAATAGGCGATGTTTTGTATGGCTTGCCCGTTCACATTTGTCCTACCTGTGCCCAGTACGAGCGGGCCCTGGTGGTGGAAAACGGCCGGATAAACGGCGAATGGAAAATTATTGCCCGTGACCGAAAACTCAATACCTGATCCAATGGATACTTTATTTACTATAGATGCCCACCTGGACCTGAGCATGAATGCCCTGGAGTGGAACCGCGATCTGCGTCTGCCGGTAGCGGCCATCAATGAGCGGGAAAAAGGACTTAAAGACAAGCCAGACCGGGGCAGGGCCACGGTTTCACTTCCGGAATTGCGCAAAGGAAAAGTAGGACTGGTGGTGGCCACACAAATTGCCCGGTATGTGGCGCCGGATAATCCGTTGCCGGGCTGGCACTCGCCGGAGCAAGCCTGGGCGCAAACCCAAGGGCAGCTGGCCTGGTACAAAACCATGGAAGAGGAAGGTGAAATGGTGCAGATTACCAATAAAAAGGACCTGGAAAAACACATAGCCCTTTGGATGGAAGATGCACCAGGGGAGAGGAAGCCGGTAGGATACATCCTGAGCCTGGAAGGTGCCGATTCCTTAGTGACCCTGCAGCACCTGGAAAAAGCCTATGCGTACGGTTTACGGGCCGTGGGACCAGCCCACTACGGACCAGGCCGTTATGCCCAGGGTACCGATGCTACAGGATTTATGGGAGAAAAAGGAAAAGCCTTGCTAAAGGAAATGGAGCGGCTGAACATTATTTTAGACGCCACGCATTTGTGCGACGATAGTTTTTGGGAGGCCATGGACCATTTTAACGGCCCTGTATGGGCCAGTCATAATAATGTAAGGGCCCTGGTCAACCACAACCGCCAGTTCAGTGATGAGCAATTAAAAGAGTTGATACAGAGAGGCGCTGTTATGGGCGGTGCCCTGGACGCCTGGATGATGGTGCCCAACTGGGTGAGGGGCCAATCCACGCCACAGGCTATGCATTGCAATCTGGAGGTGCTGGTCAACCATATGGACCATATTTGCCAGCTGGCCGGCAATGCCCTGCATATTGGTATCGGCTCCGACCTGGATGGCGCCTTTGGTAAAGAGCAGTGCCCCTACGACCTGGAAACCATAGCCGATTTGCAAAAGCTGCCCCACCTGTTTCGCCGGCGCGGCTATTCTCCGCAAGACATTGAAAACATCATGTACAAAAACTGGCTGCGCTTTTTGCAAAATGCCTGGAAGGAGTAAGCAAAAGATCAACCTCTTTTTTCCTTTAAACCAATTTCCAAACCAGGTGTTTGCAAGATGCAGATGGCATAGCTGTCGAAATAACATCGTTGTTTTATAGTAGATCGCATTCAGGTGAAGCATCAATCCCGGAAAATGCTTTTCTTTGAAAACCCATATGAGTCAGGATCAAAAAAGAGAGGCTATCATTGAAGCGGCTTTAAAACGATTTGCCCATTTTGGTGTGGCTAAAACCACCATGACGGAGATCGGCAACGACCTGTCCATATCAAAAGCCTTGCTCTACTACTATTTTCCCGATAAACTGAGCCTGTATGCCGCCGTCATCGAAAGCATTACGCAGGCTACGGAAGATCAGGATGCAGAGGTGCTGCAGCAGGAAGAAGATCCCATGAAGGCGATTTTGCTTTTCCTGGACATCCGTACCGACTTTATCATCAAGTATCATAACATTCTGGAGTTTTTAAAAACCTATACGCCTCCCAATATTCCCCCCCCGCTGCAAGATTTGTTTACAGAGTTCAGAAACAAAGAACTCAGCCGCATTACCATGATCCTGGAAAAAGGGCTTAAAAAACAACCCCTCCATACTGAAGCTCGGAAAACGGCTGAACTGTTTTACGACCTGCTGGAAGGTTTCCGCTACATTTTCCGGTTCCGCAACGGCATCCTGTTTCCCGATAAAAAGCAGTTTCAGGCCATTTTAAAAAAAGAAAAAGAATTTGCCCTTATTTTTTTCAAAGGACTTGGTTTTAACAATCATTGAAATTTTTTTTGTTGTACTTTTGACTTTTAAATCAAAAAAGTCAATAGGTCAAAAGTAAAAAAGGAGGTTGAGTAGCGTGAAGCAGGAATTTATACTGGAAGCGGCCATCAAGCGCTTCTCCCATTTTGGAATCAATAAAACAACGCTGACGGAAATAGCCGACGATCTTTCCGTATCCAAGCAGTCCCTGTTTTATTATTTTCCGGATAAGCAAAGCCTGATAGCTGCGGTGGAAGAAAGGATTATTGAAGAATACATCGACATGTTAGGCAAAGCGTGTGACCGTGCCGCGAACCTGGAAGAGGCCTTGTTGGAGATGATTGACATCAGGAGTCGGTTTGTTAAAAAGTACTATATGCTGGCCCTGCAGTTTCAGGGTAATGAAGCCGTAGCGGGCGCACCGGCTATTGGCAGCATCAAGCAAAAGCTAAGGCAGAAGGAACTGGCATTGCTGGTAATGCTGTTTGAAAAAGGGATAGCGGTAAAAGAATTAAAACCGCTGGATGCTTTAAAAACCTGCAGCCTGATATTGGAAACATTATCGGCCCTTGCTTATTGCATGCAGGATAGAACCATGATCCCTGACCGGGAGACCTTTGCCGCCTCTTCTCAAAAGCAAAAAGAGATCATACAACTTTTTTATAATGGCTTAAGAAACGATAATTAATGGAGCAGGTAGTACAAAAAGCAAAAAAGCTGTTTTTTTCTTACGGATTGAAAAGCGTTTCCATGGATGACCTGGCCAAGCATGCAGGTATATCCAAAAAAACCATTTACCAATCTGTATCCGATAAAAATGAACTGGTTGAAAAAGTGGTGGAAGAACTGCTGGATTGCCACAGCACCGCGATGCAGCTGGCAACTGCCGAGGCCCAACACGCGGTGGAAGAAGTGATAAAGCAGGTGGAAATGTCTTTTACGGCATTAGCCTCAGTTACGCCGCACTTCTTTTATGAGCTGGAAAAATTTTTTCCGGCCGCCTGGCAAAAGGTGGTGGATCACCGGCAGCAGGTATACACGCCTGCCATTGTCAAAAACCTGAAAAGAGGTATAGCAGAAGGGTATTACCGCGAAGACCTGGACATCGATTTTACCGCTGCGGTACGCCTGCAGCAAATTACTACGGCGCTGAACCCGGCAGGCTTTACCGGTGCCCCGGTGGGTGCCAGTCAACTGATGCAGGACTTCACCGCATTTTACCTGCATGCCATTGTCAATAACAACGGAAAAAAGATCATCAATACATATTTAAAGTACAAAAATGAAAAATAGCCAGAATAGTAGTTTGGCCGGAAACAAAACCAACAGGCCCGGATTAAAAAGGATAAGCCTCTGGATGGCAGTTGTGGCTTGCATCCTGATGGTACAGCCTTTACAGGCGCAGGAGCCGGTGGTGCTAAGCCTGAAGGATGCCTTGAATTATGCGCTCAAGGCCAACCAAAATGCCCGCAAGGCGCAACTGGATGTAGAAAACAGTCAATACAAGATTGAAGAAGTGCGTTCCCGTGCGTTGCCGCAGATCAATGGTTCGGCGGCGCTGGCGCACAACCCCTTGTTGCAGATGAGCGCTTTGCCCAACATTTTCGGGCCCAACCCCAATCCCAACGAAACCATCCTGATCGCTTTTGGTCAAAAGTGGAATGCCAATGCCGGCATTTCCTTGTCGCAAAACCTGTTTGATAAATCGGTGTTTACCGGCCTGAGTGCCGCCAAAGCCACGCAGGAGTTTTACCGGCTCAATGCGCAGCTGACCGAAGAGCAGATCATTGAACAGGTAGCCACCAATTACTACCAGGTATTGGTGCACCGACAACAAATGGGTGTGCTGGATTCTACCATCAAGAATACCGAAAAAGTGCAAAACATTTTGCAGGGGCAGTATAAAAACGGGCTGGCCAAAAAGATTGATGTGGACCGCATTGCAGTTAACATCTCCAACTTAAAAAGCCAGCGGCAACAACTGATCAACAACGTAGCGCTGCTGGAAAACAACCTGAAGTTTTTTATGGGTATGCCCATTCAAACGCCTGTAGCGATACCGGATGTGGCCTTTGCTGAAATTCAGCCGCAGGCGGTGCCGGCGCAGGATTCCATTGATGTATCGGGTCGTACGGAGTACCGGTTGCTGGAGCGCCAGGGCGAGCTGCTGAAATACCAGAAAGAAGCGTATAAGGCTGAATATTATCCCAGCCTTTCCCTGTCCGGCAACTATTCCTACCAGGGTATTGGTAATACCGTTCCGGTATTTAAAGGGCAAAGCAAGGGGGTAAACTGGTTTGATGCAGCATCGGTTAGTTTAAACCTGCGCATTCCCATCTTCAATGGCTTTGCTACCCGTTCCCGCATCCGCCAGGCAGATATCAGTATTCAAAAGCTCAACGAGGATATTTCCAATACCACGCTGGCGCTAAACCTGGCTTTTGAAAATGCCAGAACGCAGATCAATAACAGCATTATTACACTCAATGCACAAAAAGAAAACGTGCAGCTGGCGCAGGAAGTGTTTGACAATACCCAAAACAATTACAACCAGGGGCTGGCTACGCTTACCGACCTGCTGAGTGCGGAAAACTCGCTGACCGAAGCGCAAAATAATTATTCAGCCGCCCTGCTCAATTACAGGCTGGCAGAAATACAACTGGTTAAATCAAAAGGTGAATTAAAAACTTTAATCAACTAAAGCAATACATAAAAGATGAGAAAGAAAAGCATTATCAGAACAGTGGTTACCATTGCCATCCTGGCGGGTGTATTTGTTGTCATCGGAACTGTTCTGGCTAATAACAAAAAAGAAAACGAAGCCAAAACCGCCGTGGTAGCCGAAACCGGCACCGGCGAGGTTGCCGTAAGAGTGGATACCGTGGCAAAGCAAAGCCTGGAGCTGGACTTTAGTGCCAATGGCAATTTTACACCGGCCCAGCAGCTCAATTTTGCCGCTGAAAATTCCGGTCGTGTAACCCGTGTACTGGTGGATGAAGGCAGCTATGTACGCAAAGGACAAACGCTGGCCATTATTAAAGCCGATGCCCTGAACATTGACCTGGAAACAGCACAGGCCGCTTATGAAAATGCCGCCCGTGACAAGCAGCGTTATGAAAACGCCTTTAAAACAGGTGGTGTTACCCAGCAGCAATTAGACCAGGCTACACTGGCGGTAGAAAATGCCGCTGCAAGAGTAGCGCAGGCCAAAATAAGGGTAGGAGATGCCAACATTAAATCTTCTATCAACGGTATTGTCAACAAGCGATATATCGAGCCGGGGGCCGTGGTAAACCCCGGTACGCAGTTGTTTGAACTGGTGGATGTATCCAGGCTGAAGCTGAATGTAACCGTAAATGAAGGCCAGGTAGCGAATTTGAATGTAGGTGATAAAGTAACGGTAAAAGCCAGCGTGTTCCCCGACAAGAGCTTTGGCGGCACCGTAAGCTTTATTGCACCAAAGGCTGATAATTCACTCAACTTCCCTATTGAGATTGAAGTAGCCAGCAACCCCGGCAACAAACTGAAAGCGGGCATGTATGGTACGGCCATTTTCAATTTTGAAAATACCGCTCCGGTAATCGTTGTGCCCCGCGCCGCTTTTGTGGGTAGTGTTAGTTCCAACCAGGTATTTGTGGTGGAAGCAGGCAATACCGCCCGTCTGCGCAAGGTGATTGCCGGTCGTGTACTGGGCGATAAAGTAGAAGTGTTGCAGGGATTGAACGAAGGTGAATCCATCATTACCAGCGGACAGATCAACCTGAATGACGGCAGTAAAGTAACGCCGTTGAAATAAGTATTCCTGACAGGAAAATAAAAAAGTTTATAGATGAAATTAGCTGAAGTATCCATAAAACGTCCTTCCCTTGTCATAGTACTGTTTATCATACTGACATTGGGTGGATTGTTAAGTTATTCCTCGCTCAATTACGAGCTGCTGCCCAAGTTCAGCCCTTCGGTGGTTTCGGTTACCACCATTTACCCGGGCGCCTCGCCGAGCGAAGTGGAAAATACGGTTTCCAAAAAAATAGAAGACGCCGTATCCTCCATGGAGAACATCAAAAAGCTGGACACCAAATCTTTTGAAAGTATCTCCTCTGTTGTTATTACCCTGAAAAGCGGTACAGACGTAGACTATGCCCTGAACGATGCCCAAAGAAGGATCAATGCCATTTTAAAGGATCTGCCGGAAGACGTGGATCCGCCTTCGCTGAACAAATTCTCGCTGGATGATTTACCCATCATGACCCTGTCGGCTTCTGCCAAAATGGATGAAGCGGCCTTTTACGACCTGATGGACAAGCGCATTGCGCCGGTTTTATCCAGGGTGGAAGGTGTGGCCCAGGTAAACCTGATTGGCGGCCAGGAGCGTGAAATACAGGTGAGCATCGATGCAGATCGGCTGCAGGGTTATGGCTTGTCGCTGCTGCAGGTGCAGAACGCCATTCTTGCTTCCAACCTGGACTTTCCTACCGGTAGTATACAGACAAGGGAGCAGGATGTATTGATCCGCCTGGCGGGTAAGTACAAAACGGTGGATGAATTGAGGAATCTGGTAGTGGCCCACCGCAATGGTGCACAAGTGCGCCTGATGGAGGTGGCCGAAGTACAGGATGCGCAAAAAGACGTGGAAAAGATCGCCCGGGTGAATCAGCAAAGCGCCATTGCGGTGCAGGTGCTGAAACAATCCGATGCCAATGCCGTAGCGGTGAGTGAGCAAATCAGGGCCACCATTGAAAAACTGCAGCAGGACTATGCCTCCAGTGGCTTGCAGGTTAGTGTCGCCAACGATAGTTCCGTATACACCCTGCAATCAGCCGATGCCGTGATTCATGACCTGGTGCTGGCCATTATCCTGGTAGCCTTTGTGATGCTGTTCTTCCTGCACAGCATTCGTAATGCCCTGATTGTAATGGTTGCCATTCCGGCTTCCTTAATTGCCACATTTATCGGCATGGCACTTTTGGGTTATTCGCTCAACCTGATGTCGCTGCTGGCGTTGTCGCTGGTGGTGGGTATCCTGGTGGATGATGCCATTGTGGTGCTGGAAAATATTTACCGGCATATGGAGATGGGCAAGAACCGGGTACGAGCGTCTTACGATGCTACCAAGGAAATTGGCTTTACCGTAACCTCCATTACCCTGGTAATTGTTGTGGTGTTTGTGCCCATTGCCTTAAGTACAGGTCTGGCGGCCGATATCATCAAGCAATTTGCGGTAACGGTTTCTATTGCCACCTTGCTTTCCCTGTTGTCTTCCTTTACCATTGTGCCGTGGCTGTCTTCCCGCTTTGGTAAGCTGGAGCGGATTACCGGCAAATCCATTTTTGGTAAAATCATTATAGGGTTTGAAAAAGGTTTGCACCGCTTTACCGAATGGGTAGGCAATATTTTGAAATGGTCCCTGGCGCACAAAAAAACTACTCTGGCATTGGTGTTCGGGCTGCTGTTGGCTTCGTTTTACCTGCTGGGTGCCGGCTATATTGGTGCGGAGTTCTTTGCCAAAAGTGACCGAGGTGAGTTCCTGGTGCAGATAGAAATGCCCAAAGATGCCTCTATTGAGCAAACCAATGCCGTAACTCAAAAGGCAGAGGATTATCTGAAACACAAAAAGGAAATCACTAAGCTGATTACAACGGTTGGCCAGTCCAGCGATGGTATGGGGGCTTCCCGTGCCACGGCTTATAAATCCGAGATCCACGTGCAACTAGTGGAGAAGAAAGACCGTGAGGATGCCGCCAACATTTATGCGGCCAAGATCAAAAGAGAACTGGAGCCCGTGCTGGTAGGTGCCAAGGTGAAAACCGTGCCGGTAAGCATCCTGGGTTCGGCCGAACAGGCGCCGCTGGCATTGGTGGTTACAGGTCCTGAGCTGGATAGTGTCATGACTTTTGCCAATGCGGCCATGAACGAGTTGAGAAAAGTAAAAGGTGCTACCGAAATGAAGCTTTCCGTAGAAGCCGGTAACCCGGAGATCAACGTGCAGGTGGATAGAGATAAAATGGCGGCGCTGGGCCTTTCGCTTTCAACGGTAGGTGCTACCATGCAAACCGCTTTTAGCGGTAATAACAATGGTAAGTTCCGCCAGGGTGAGTATGAGTATGACATCAATATTCGCTATGGAAGTTTTAACCGTCAAAGCATACAGGACGTAAGCAACCTGTTGTTCATTAATGACCAGGGACAGCAAATCCGGCTGGCGCAGTTTGCTGATATCCGTGAAAGCTCTGGCCCCAGCCAGCTGGAACGCCGGGATAAAAGCACCTCTGTAACCGTGCAGGCACAAACGGTGGGTCGTCCTACCGGTACGGTAGCTGCCGAGTGGCAGGCTGCTTTTGACCAGCTGCACCGGCCTGCCGGCGTAAGCTACGTATGGAGCGGCGATATGGAAAACCAAAGCGAAGGTTTTGGCTCATTGGGTATTGCGCTTTTGGCGGCCATTATCCTGGTGTATCTCATCATGGTGGCCCTGTACAACAGCTTTGTGTATCCGTTTGTGGTGTTGTTTTCCATCCCGCTTTCTATTATTGGTGCCCTGTTGGCCCTGGCGCTGACCAACAACTCCTTGAACCTGTTTACGATCCTGGGTTTGATCATGCTGATTGGTCTGGTAGCTAAGAACGCCATCATGCTGGTAGACTTTACCAACCAGCGGAAAGAAGAAGGTGCCAGTACGTACCAGGCCCTGCTCGATGCCAACCATGCCCGTTTGCGTCCCATCCTGATGACCACGATTGCGATGGTGATTGGTATGCTGCCCATTGCCCTGGCTTCGGGTGCCGGTGCCGAGTGGAAGAACGGTCTGGCCTGGGTTATTATCGGTGGTTTGATTTCTTCCTTATTCCTGACCCTGGTGGTAGTGCCGGTGATGTATGCCATTTTTGACAAGCTGATTGTTCGTGCCAATAGAGGCAAGAAAGAACAGCCCATCAATCAATTAATGGTGGAAGATTATAAGCCCAGGTTGGTACACGAAGAGGCCTTTGAATCTTCACATGTATAGCCTTTTGAACAATATATAAGGCTGGTTTTGTAACAGACGATTTGTATCTATAGTTTGGTTTATAGTTTAGGGGAGCTTGGCTCCCCTTTTTTTGTAGTAGGCCTCAAACGTAGAGATTCGGGTGCATCCACAACTTCTTCAAAAGTCCATATGGGGTTGTGGCTTTTTCCCAATACCATTCCTGCAAGGCTGATCGTATCAGATATGGCTTCTCTATGGGGCGGTTAAAAAAGGTGTGAAAATTAGCTGAACGGTTAAAAAGCACATAGGGTTTTGAAGGCTTTGGCGTAAATTCAGTAAGCTAAAACCGGGCTGCTGCAGGCGCTTTCCCTTCGGTCAATCCGGTAAGTTTTAATACAAAGCCGGCTTCTTAAACCAAAATCATTCATCATGAAACAACTGGAAAACAAAATAGCCATTGTTACCGGCGCTGCTTCCGGTATCGGACGGGCCATCTGTGTCAGCTTTGCAGCCGAAGGAGCTAAGGTGGTGGTGGCTGACCTTGATGAAAAAGGGGGCCAGGAAACCGTATCCATGATCAAGGGGCAGAGCGGCGATGCTTTTTTTATCAAAGCCGATGCTTCCTCAGCCGAAGGCAATAGGGCCCTGGTCGACGAAACAGTCCGTCATTATGGTGCCC
>JAEWAC010000296.1 GCA_023391895.1 Bacteroidota bacterium | reverse complement strand
AACCTAATACCCGCCCCCTTTCGACTCTTACAGCCGAATAAATACTCAGGTACTGCAGCGAGCTCATGCTTTCCTGCTGCACATACTGCACTTGCCGCAAGCGGTGCAAATGATAATAAGCCTCCGGGTGCATCTTGGTACTCAGTATGCCTTTGCTGTACACTTCCGATTCGGAGGCCGCCTGCAGGTTGCCTTCCAGGTCGTATACGTTTACATCCACATTGTGTATATCGGCCACTTCATCAATCAGCTTCTGCAGATCATAAAGAGCGGCGGAATCCTGGCTGACAACAGAGGCCGTGGTGTCGGCCACCGGTTCTCTTTTAAAAATGCTTTTCTGCATTTCCTTGATCATGATGCCGGAAGTACGACTCAGCTTATCAATATTGTTTCGGTTGTACCGGTCTATAAAAAAGGATATGGTGGCGATACCAATAATGATAAAAGAAAGTACGCTGATAAAGATGATGGTCCCGTGCACCTGCGACCGGATGTTGAGCTGCCAGAAGGCATTGAGCAGGCGCCAGTCGTTGCCAGCCTTTAGCAGCATGGAAATAAACTGCAGTAAGGCTATCATAAACAAAAAAGCACAAAACAGGTAAGAGAACAAGGTGATGCTCTCGATAACGGAATCCTGTTTTTTTACCACCACCACTACTTTTTTATTGCTGGCTTTGTACCACAGTTCGTCATAATCACCGTTGATCCTTCGTTCATATTCACCTTTGGGCACTTCGGACGCCATCAGGTTGGTGGGGAAGGGGTATTTGGTAGAAGCCGAAGCTAACTGGTTGTTGTTGTAAATAGCATAGGAATACACCGGCGAGTTTTCTACATCATTCCGGTTCATTTGCCGCAACAGCTCCGGGTACAGGGCATCGGCACCGTATTTTTTAGGTGTGGAAATAATAAAAAAGTAGCCAATCACGCCGGTGGTGTCAACAATGGGACGCTTGGTGATATACGTAAACTGGTCATAGGAGCTTTCATGGTAATAAAGATCCGGGATCTCGGTGGGCTTGCTTCTGGCGGTAAAAATGTTGTTCAACTCCGAATAGCTGAGCGGATCCGTATTATTGATGCCAAGGCCGGACGTATCAAATACAAAAATCTTGATATTGTAACTGTTGATATAAGCCGTTGAAATGTTTTCGCGAATGATGCTGTCGCGCAGGTAGCGGTTTTGCACCGGATCGGCAAACCGGTGATAATTGTTCAGCAGAAAGCGGTTGTCCAGGTACCGCAGCCCAATGCTCAGGGTACGTTCCGCCGATGGATCGGTCAGTTCATCATGCTTTTCTGCTATAACCTTACGGGCGGCCCATTCTTTTTCGCGGTTTTCCTGTAAAATAATGGCCGATAAAGAAATGGAAAAAACACAGATCCAGAAAAGAATGCCTGCTACCGTAATGCGAAACCGGTTGATGATGAACTGTTCCTGCGTAAGCAGAAGGGTATAGATAATGAGCCAGGCCAGCACCGGCAGGTAAAACAGCACCAGGGCACTACCCGGCTGCAGGCTCAGGTAGATAAGACCCACCAGTGCCAGCCCAAAATAAACGTATATGGGCTTTTTAAAAGCCGGGAAGATGATACGGTACAACAGGCGGCTGAAATAATAGTACGACAAGGATAAAAGTGCCAGCACCACAAACCCGATCACCGTATAAAAGTTCAGGGTAAAAAAGTCGGTTACATAAAATGATATTTTAGAGTCGGCCACCAGGCTTTTTACCACATCGGCCAGCTGAAAGGTGGACCACATCAGGAAACACAATGCCATCAGCCCTACGATCCAGCTTTGCCGGCCCGTTAAAAAAGAAGGCAACCGCTTGTGCGCCCCAATATGAAACCAGGCAAAGACCACTACCCAGCAAAACAAGATGGCATTGAGCAGCAGGTCGCCCAAAGAACGGTTGACCAGGTTTGCGGCATACACAGAAGGATCAAACAACAGGTACTGCCGGAAATAAAACACGTTGGGAAACTGGAAAATGAGCACCCGGATAACCAGTAGTACCAGTATTAAAAACCCTATACCGATCAGGGCTCCTTTTCTGCGGGTGAGTACTTCGGCCGTAAAATGCAGGTACATCAGCATTAATACCAATGCGGCCAGCCGGAGCACAACGGTGATGGTATTACTGGTAGGCAGTACGGCATGGGTTCGCCTTTCTATAAAAAACAGCTGCTTGCCGCTCAGCGACTGAATGGGGTATTTGGTTTCAACAGCCGACAGAGCGATCTTTTTATCGGCATCCTCGCTGTGTGCAAAATGGTTGTAGAGATAATCCGTTCTTACGTCATACACACTCATGACCGGTATCATGGCATAGGCAATTACATTGCTGCTTAAACCGGTCAGCTTGATGGTTCTTTTTTCTATAACATAGTAGCCATTGGCCAGGCGCTGAAAGTATTCGCCGTCTGACAGGGAAAAGTCAGCCGATGGCGGCAGTATCTTCTGGTTATTCCAGAATAAAATTTCCGGCGGTCCATATACGGTTTCTGCAAAAAGAAAAACGCCGTATTGTTTTTGCGCCACCTTTTTAAATTCTTCCAGGCTTTCATTCTGCTGCACCAGCTTACGCATCAGCAGGGAATCTTGAATCAGCTCCTTAAAATCTTTCTGGTGCTGGTGAATGTATTTTTGCAGGCTTTTCTGCTCTACATATACCGAAGGCTGCGTTCGGAAATAAAGAGATGACAAGTAAGAAAGAACCAGCAGGATGGCGGCCGCAAAAAGTAATATACGTTTAGAATAACGGTGGTTATGTCGGTTGAAACTTCTCAATCTTTTTTCTGTTTGATTTCATTCCAGATCGCATCCATTTCTTCCAGACTCATCTTGTGCAGATCCTGTCCTTTCTGCAGGGCCTTTTGTTCCATTTGGGTAAAGCGATGAATGAACTTTTTATTGGTGACTTCTAAAGCATTTTCGGCGTCTGCGTTCAAAAACCGTGCAAAGTTCACCATGGAAAACAGCACATCTCCCAACTCCTCTTCTATCTTTTGGGGATCTTTTAAAGCAATGGCTTCTTTCATTTCACCAATTTCTTCTTCTACTTTTTGCCATACCTGCTCTTTATTCTCCCACTCAAAACCAACCTGCTTTGCTTTTTCCTGCAGGCGCATGGCTTTTACCAGGGCCGGCAGGGCTTTGGGCACACCCGATAAAACCGACTTTTTACCTTCTTTTAACTTTAGCTTTTCCCAGTTGCGCTTTACGTCTTCCTCGTCAGCTACCTGTACATCGCCGTATATATGCGGATGCCGGGCAATCAACTTTTCACAAATGCCATTAATAACATCCTGAATGGTAAACTGCCCCTGCTCTGTTCCTATTTTAGCATAAAACACAATGTGCAGCAACAGGTCGCCTAACTCCTCTTTGATGGCTTTCCAGTCGTTCTCGGTAATGGCATCGGTCAGTTCGTAGGTTTCTTCCAGGGTCATCTGCCGCAGGGTCTGTATGGTTTGCTTACGGTCCCAGGGGCATTGCTCCCTTAATTCGTCCATAATGGTCACCAGCCGCTCAAAGGTTCCGTTGGTACTGTTCATAAGTTACTACAATTGAAAAATGGAAAAGAAAATAAATAGGACAAACAAAAATACAAGCGAGAAAAGCCCCAAAAAGTTTACCAGGGTAAACTTAGCAAAAGTTTTAAACCATCCCTGTTTATAAAAACGCTTCATGCCGGCAAAAAGGTATACAGGCCATACCAAAACCAGTATATTCTCAACGGTGTTCAAAAAACGCCAGCCCAGCCAGGACTGCAGGCCGGACAAGCCGAAGAACAGAAGCAGCAGGATAAAGCTGAAGATATAATGGTAGAGGGTGAACGTAGCATGATCACTGTAGTAGTATTGCTTCCTGCGTATGTATAACAACTTCAAAATCAGTGCAAAAAGGGGTAATGACAAAAACAAAAGGTACGGCAGCTTATGCAGGAAGTTGTCAATCAGGGCAGCGATGATCTTGTTAGGATCATCGCCGTATTGTCGCTTATACTGTTCCCATTTACCTTCCAGTTGCTTTTCAACCCAACCTGAATTGGTGGTATCCAGGCCTAAATTATTGTTTTCGGCAATCAGCCTGAAGGTCTTATTATTCACCTGTAGCGTTAATGCCGTATCCGCCACCACCTCATTTTCCTTTATTTTCCCTAGCCAGAGCCGCCTGGTGGTATCCAGCATCCAGTCAAACTTCTTCAGCACTAAACTATCGCCGGTGCCGCTTTTAATGGCTGGGTACAGCCTGGCCGATTCGTCATAGCGATCCTGCTTGGAGAGGTACATCCTGCCGGTAATATCAGCGCCTTCCTTAAATTTATTGACGGAAAAAAAGATCAGGAAAAAAACCGCCGAGGTAAACAGGTACATCCGAATAGGATCCAGGTAGCGGGTACGCCGGCCTTTTACATACTCTTCGGGCACCTTGCCGGGCCGCAGTAGTAAATGCTTTAGGGTATCGAAGAATTTTCCGTCAAAGTGAAAGATATCGTAAACAAAATGTTTTGTTAAGGACCAGAAGCCCTGGTGCGGGATAATATTTTCCTGTCCGCATTGCTGGCAATAGCGCCCCATTACCTGGGTGCCGCAGTTCAAGCAGTCTTTTTCTTTTCGTTCCGGTTGGTACGACACGCAAAATTTTTCTTAAAAGTAGTTACAAAATTACCAAACTCTTCCGCACCACTTTAAATCACCATTGGCAATAGCTAATTTTGGCGGCAAACAATATCTTTTCATGAAAACTTTGTTGCTTTCTCTCACCCTATTTCTTGGCATGGCCTCCCAGGCACAATATTATTACATAGACATCATAGGTGCCAGGGAATCGGCAGAGATGATCAAAGCCTACCGCGACAATAAGGTGAGCCGCGTAGTGGTGAACAGCTACGATGCCAACAATACCCGCAGTGATGACTTTTATGTAGAGCAGACCTACTCACCAACTGAACAGCTACTGAAAACCACCACCCGCAGCAATGAAACAGACGCCTCTGTTTTATTATCCTATACCGATGCTGCCGGCAGGGTGATCAAAACGGTTGACAGCAGCGCTAACATAATCAGCGTGACTACCTACCAATATGACGATAACGGAAAATTAACGCTTATTAAAAGCAACAGCCGCGACACTGCCAATAAACTGAACGAAACCGAAGAACACTACTGGCAATATCAAAATAACCAGGTTTACCGCATGCTGCGGATCAAAAACGGCATAGACACCACCTTTGTTGAGTTGAAGCTGGATGGCAATGGCAATGTAGTGGAAGAACAAACCAGACGCAGGGGTATTGCCTCGGAACCGGTTTATTATTATTACGACGCCAACAACCGGCTCACCGATATAGTACGCTTTAACAACAAAGCCCGGCGCCTGTTACCGGAGTACATGTTTGAATACTCTCCGGCCAATAAAGTAATCCAAAAAATCACGGTGCCCGCCAACAGCTCGGATTATCTGATCTGGCGCTACCAATATGATGCCGGCGGACTTAAAACCAAGGAAGCGGTTTACGACAAACACAAAACCCTGACCGGCAAAATTGAGTACCAGTATCAGCGTGGCTAAGCGGTGGGAATATATTTACCTGGGCGACAAATACACCGACCCCTGGCTGAAGCAACAACCCTGTATAGCTGTTAGAAGAAAAGACGGCAAATGCATAAGAGGTAAAAACGGGGCCATGTTGGTACAGTTTAGCGAAGGGAACACCTGCGTGGTCATAGGCAGGTTGCTCCGGAAGATAAAAGACTAAAGCGGCTCACTGCCGCTTTTATATTGGTAGTAATTTCAGCTAAAGATAACGTACAGTTAGAGGTGCGGCGGATTAATTTGCGGCACCTTGTAGGTATTGCCGGTAGAGAGTATATGGACTTTTAGATCTTTTATGGAAACGGGTTTCTTTTCCACAAACTCGTTCACATTGGATTCGGATATATGAAATCCATCCATCACGATCACCAGCCCTGAGCCGATCACTTCCACCTCCAACCCATTTTTTACAACAATGGCCGTATCTTCCCCGATACCCATGCCGATACAGGTGGGATTGGTTACAACGACCTGTGCCATGCGTACAAACCGCCCCCTGTTGATAAAATGCGTATCAATACATACATCTTTCATAAACTCCAGGCCGGTAGTGATTTTTATTTCGCCGCCCAGTTCCTCCACTTCCTTATTGCCGGCATAAATCATGGGGGTTGACAAAGCCATGGCACCGGCACTGGTACCTCCAATCACTATTTTATCGTAAATGTATCGTTCCTTCAGGCGGGTGAGCAAATGGGTGCCGCCATACAGTGCTGTCAACTTGAGCTGATCACCACCCGAAAAGAAAACCCCATCAGCCGCCTGAATCCGTTCTTCCAGGGTATCGTCCAAAACTTGCTTTCGGTTGGAATGGTGGATATGCCCGGTTTTATGAACGCCTAATTTTTCAAAGGCACTCCTGTATTCCTCAAAAGAAGCCTTTCCTTCACTGCTGGCACTGGTCACCACTTCAATAACAGGATTTTTTTTCCCCGTCAGCCCTACAAAGTCCTTTAAAATCTCCAATCGCTCAAATTCTCTGGGTGTTTCTTTTTCTGAGGCTTCCTTAGCACCCTTGTTTTCCTTGCCACCCACCACCACCAGTATTCCGGAGGGTATCGGGCATTCAGTTCTGCTTTTTGCCATTGCCGTTCTTATTTTAGTGTATCAGTTCAAGCGCTTTTCTGCAAAAGGTTTACGCGGCACCACTTCCAACCGCCTCCTCTCTTGCAAGTTGTAGCCATCTGCCTCCGGCATCAATTGCACAATCAGATTGGCGATTGATACAACCATGCCTTTAACTGTAGAAGCAATATTGTCAGGCATCAGTTTGCTGCCATCTGCCAGGATAACACTTCCGCAACCGATTGCTTTAAGCCGATTTACTTGTTCTACTACAATACCTGTGCCTTCGGTTCAACTCAAACCATTTTTTCCTGGTTGTGCAGCAGTTACCCGGGCCGTTCGTTCCTGGTTCCGGTATGAGTCGAAAGGGACATTCATCAAAACCTCATTAATACAGCCGAGACCTACACTTATTTTAACGGCAACTTTTGTAAGGCTTTCACTGCAGATGAGTTTGTTTTCAAAACCGGCAAAAGCAGATGCACCACAAGCTGCAAGAGGAAAAAGAATTAATATGGTATTTTTAAAAAGTCATAGCTCCTACTAAATTGTTTTCAGCTTTATGAAATTCTATCGTCCATGGTGAATGGTCAATGGTGAATACCAAATCATAATACTGATAACAGTTTTGTATAAAAAAGCAATTTGATCATCACAGAACGGATTATGCCTTTTACTTTTTCACATCCCGCCATTGTGCTGCCTTTAGG
Organism: Bacteroidota bacterium; assembly: GCA_023391895.1. Classification (GTDB taxonomy): domain Bacteria; phylum Bacteroidota; class Bacteroidia; order Chitinophagales; family Chitinophagaceae; genus Flavisolibacter. Next base: position 11,135 of record JAEWAC010000296.1, on the reverse strand, counting down.
TTGGCTCTCTAAAAGATGGTTTTCGTTAACTGCCCTGGTCATGGGCAGCATGATGCCCGACTTTGAAGCTTTTCTGTGGATGAAGTCTGAAAAAGACCATAGCCATACCTGGCTGGGCATTTTATACTTTAGCCTGCCGGTAGGCTTACTGCTCGCTTTTGTTTTTCATAACATTATCAGAAACGTTTTAATAGACCATATGCCCCGGCCGCTGCAGCAAAGGCTGGTGGCGTTTAAAAACTTCAACTGGAATCAGCGCTTTAAGCAAAATTGGCCGGTCGTGCTCATTTCTATTTTGATCGGTGCCGCTTCGCACTTTTTATGGGACAGCTTTTCGCACTTTCATGGATTTTTCATCAAAAGCATTCCTGCCTTACAAAACAATATCATACTGCTGGGTTATTCGCTCGAGATTCCTTTTTTTATTCAATATCTCAACTCTGTTATAGGCTTAGTGGTGCTGGCCTGGGTGATATGGAGACTGCCGGCAGACAGGGAGGCCAAGTTGAACCAGGCAATTGGCAAATACTGGTTAAAAGTTGTGGTGGTCATGCTGGGTATTTATACCATCAGGCTGGTAACCCTGGATGCTACTACACCTGACGACCTGGTGATTGCGGGTTTTGCATCTTTTCTTTATTCGCTTTGCTTTACCTCCTGGATGTCGTTGAAAAAATAAATCCGCAGGCTTGTTTTTGTAGAAACAATTTAAAATGGTGAACCTTTTTAATTAAATCCAAAAAGAATAAATACAGCTTAAGATGGAAGTCCGACAAGCTGTTGTAACTGTTTGCAGGAGGAACTGTATAGCTGTACCAAGTTTTTTCCAGATAGTGGACTATGGGGTTTTGAAAAGATGGTAATCCTGAGGCAGGAGCCGACCTTGTTCATCATCTCTTCTAACCATTTGAATTGCTTTCCACGATTTTTCTGATATCTTCCACACTGGCATTTTTAAGCAGGTCCAACTTTAATTGTTGGCCCATTAATCCATTGCGGCCATAATAAGCCAGGAATATGGAACCTTCCGGCATTTCATTTCCATAAAGATCGCTTTCCATAATAAACACGTTCTCTAAATCTGGATACTTAAATACTCGTGCAGGAATCGTTACTTGCGTATTGACAGGATTGTCGGAAGGTTGTAAACCTAGTTGATTGATCGTTTTCTCATCGATTTTGAAATCTTCACTATACTGCATAGCTTCAAAATTTTATGATGGATCGGTCCTTACAAATTAACCTTTTTTAAAATACCGGGCAAATAAGCTTTTACCAATTTTATGCATTTGTTTTCAATAAAATGAGGAAAGGGAACGAACCGGATGAATCGAATACCGGCTATAATCCTTTTAAATCCTCATACTGCATATGATGTTTGTACCATGGTACTGCCAGATGGCTCTTTTCCAAGAACGCCGGAGCCCATACCTGAAAAGGCTATTACCGACAGCGATAAGTTTTCCGTCCCTGGCAGCAGAATGTTAAAAAGCCCATGTAAGAATGCGGGTGGTGAGCATTGCAGACCCTGCTAAAACGACAAAAGGCTAAAAGTGATTGATTAACAATTACTTTTAGCCTTTATTACTGTGCCCCAGGCGGGACTTGAACCCGCACGGGCGTTGCGGCCCACAGGATTTTAAGTCCTGCGTGTCTACCAATTCCACCACCAGGGCTCCAAAAAAAATCCATCCGGAAGGATGGATTTTCTGAGCGGAAGACCGGGCTCGAACCGGCCACCCCAACCTTGGCAAGGTTGTGCTCTACCAAATGAGCTACTTCCGCATCGAAAAGAACTTTATTTATTTGTTCGTTGGGGTTGCAAAGATAAGAACCTCAATATTTCCCAACAAATTTTTTTCAAAAATTTTATTTGTAAACTGGTGTATACTTAGTGCTTTCCTGTACTTCCACTTTGTAACTTGTTTTCTCATAACTCTTGTTGTACAACTTGAAACAGCTGCCAAATAAAAAAGCTACCAAACAAAAAACAGACAAATAAAAAATAAAAGCAGAAGAAGAAACCCAGTTGTGTGTAAAGTCTCTGTCCTGAACCTTTTGCAATTCCTCGTGATACTCCTGCTGATATACATTGTGTTGATCCATAGCAATGTTTTGTGGTGCAAAAATAGTGGTTCGGGTTTAAAAAACCACCAATTGTAAGCACACTAATTTTTAGCATTGGCTTTTACGATTTCCGAGAACCGGTTTTTCTTTTTTACAAAATGCTGCCAGACGATATTGTGGGGGTACACTCCTTTTAAAGAGGCCAGTTTTTGCCTGGGCAAAAGCGGCTTTGAATGCCTGCTCCAACACCACCGGTAAAAGCCCCAGTGTGCTTTAAGGATGGCGATAAAATAACCCCCGTCCCCTGTTAGCAAACCTTTGACAGCTGATACGTTGTCCAGCACGATCCGGAACGGTATCTTCCACCATTTCTCAGCCGGGGAAAGATTTTTGGCCAGCATGATCAGGTTGTTGCGAAAGTTGAGAAACGTTTTTCGCGAATTACCCCTGGGCAATGTGCCGCCGCCTACATGATAAATGACAGACTGCGGACAACAGCCGATTTTTTTACCACTCAGCTGCAGCCGCCAGCACAGGTCTATTTCCTCCTGGTGTGCAAAAAAATATTCATCAAAACCCTTTATGCTGTGAAAGGCCTCAGCCTTGATCACCAGGGCTGCACCGCTGGCCCAAAATACTTCTGTGGTATCGTTGTACTGCCCCCGGTCCTCTTCACAAATATCAAACACCCGCCCTCGTGCAAAAGGGTACCCAAACGCATCCAGCCAGCCTCCGGCGGCACCGGCATATTCAAACAGGCGCTTGTTGTTATAGGCTAAAATTTTAGGCTGGCAGGCGGCATAATCCGCATTTTGTTCCAGCAGGTCAATCATCGGCTGCAGCCAGTCCGGTGTAACCTCCACATCCGAATTAAGCAGCACATAATAGTCGGCCTGCACCTGTTTAAGCGCTTCATTATAGCCTTTTGCAAAGCCATAATTCTGAGGCAACTGAATAACCTCTACCTGCGGAAAATGCAATTGTAAAAAAGCTACTGACCCATCCGTAGAATCATTGTCGGCTACCACCACTTTGCAGGCCTTATAGGTTGTGGCCAGTACAAAAGGAAGAAACTGCTGCAAATAGTGCTTTCCATTCCAGTTTAAAATAACAATAGCTACAAAAGGTGATGCCGTCAAACGAAACAATTATTTCCTCAAAAATAATAGAAGCCGTGTTATACTTACTATTTTCGAAACATGTTTCGTCAAATATGGTCGTGGCGCGTATTATTGGCGGTGGTGGCCATCCTGATTGTCAGCGGCACCATCTGGTATTCGTCTTACCTGGCCCAGAAAATTGAAAAAGAAGAAAAGCAAAAGGTGGAAGAATGGGTGGAGGCCAGCAACACATTACTCAACCCGGCCACTACCGACACCCGCCTGGCGTTTAAAATTGTGCAGGATAATGATGATATTCCCATTATTGTAACCAATGAAAAAGACAGCATCACCGACTATACTAATTTAGATACAGCACGGGTAACAGCAGACGCAGCCTATTTAAGGCAAAAGCTGGAAAGTTTCAAAAGCCAGAATCCACCCATTGTCTGGACAGATCCTTTAGACTCTTCGCGAATCAATAAATATTATTTCGGCCATAGCCGGCTGCTGGTTGAGGTGCAGTATTACCCGCTGGTGCAATTACTGATCGTTGGCTTGTTCATTATCATCACCCTGCTGGCCCTGAGCAGCAGTTACCGGTCTACCCAAAACCAGGTGTGGGCGGGCATGGCCAAAGAAACAGCCCATCAGCTGGGTACGCCGGTTTCTTCATTGGAAGGCTGGCTGGAAATTTTGAAGGAAAGCCCGGGCAATGAAAACCTGGTCGAAGAACTTGAAAAAGACATCAACCGGCTGCGGCTGGTATCGGACCGGTTTGGCAAAATTGGCAGTACACCGCAGCTGGAAGAAAGAAACGTGGTGGCACAAATTGAAAATGTGGTAGCCTATATACGCAAGCGGGCATCCGGAAAGGTAGTGATGAGCATCGATACGCACGGGCAGGACAACATTCCGGTTCTTTTGAGCGGCCCCCTCTTTGACTGGGTGATTGAAAACCTGCTAAAAAATGCCCTGGATGCCATGGAAGGCAGGGGCTCCATCCATATTGACCTGGCCAGTACCGACAAAACAGTGGTTATTGATGTAACAGATACCGGTAAAGGTATCAGCAAGCAAAACATCAGCAAGGTGTTCAAGCCGGGGTTTACCACCAAAAAGCGCGGTTGGGGCTTAGGACTGAGTTTATCCAAACGGATTATTGAGCAATATCATAAGGGAACGCTGCAGGTAAAAAATTCTGAGCCAGGAAAAGGCACAACCTTTCGCATAATTTTAAAAAAATAAAATACATTTGCCGAGCTTTTACAGGCAGCCCAGGTGTTGAAATTGGTAGACAAGCCACTTTGAGGTGGTGGTGCCCGTAAAGGGCGTGCTGGTTCGAATCCAGTCCTGGGCACTAAACATTACGCCGGAATCATATGATTCCGGCGTAATTATTCTTATAGAAAAACAATCGATTTGAAAATAATCCTTCCTTGTTCAGCAAGGCTTTCACGTCCAGGTCTGTACGCTACTACTATTCCATTTTAATATTATTTCAAAATGCTATTCATCCTTTAAACGGCACTGCTAATTTCCGATGCAGAACTTACTCGCCCTTATCCAACAAGGCTTTAAAGGCAACAGGTACAAGAACGGTATAAACTATTGCTCTGCAACGCTGTCTTGAAGCTAAAAGTTTAAGTCACTTCGGAAGATAATATCGACGTGACATGCCGACTGTTTTGTAAAAACAGTAAACCTTTTTTTAAACCAATTAACCAAATACGATTAGCAACCACAGCTGCAGAACTATGGCAACTGCACAAACAAGGTACTTCCTTTACCGGGTTGGCTGTCAATGGTGAAAATGCCCATTAAGCTTTCTGCCCGCGAGCGCATGTTCCGGAGTCCTATACCTTCTGATTGTTGTGTGGAGTCAAACCCTTTGCCGTCATCCACCACTATCAGGGTTACCTTGTCCTGACTTTGCTGCAAGGTGATCTCCACATGCTTCGCTTCTGCATGTTTGACCACATTGGTCAGGTGCTCCTGCAAAATGCGGTACACTGCCAGTTTGGTATTTTCATTTTCAGGTACCGGAGTGAAATGCTCCGTATGGAAGGTGATTGTCAGCTGGTTGCAAGCAGCTACTGTTTCAATCAATTCTTTTATGGCGTCCTCCAATGCTGTCGTACTGATAAAAGATACAGAGAGTTGCTTGGAAAGTTTACGGATCTCATCGATAGCCGTCTGGATCAAGGTGATGGATTTTCCCATCATTTCTACAGCTTCTCCCACGCCGTCACGACCTAAACCGGCATAGAGTTTTGCTGAGGTAAGCAACTGGTTGACGTTGTCGTGTAGTTCCTGACTGATCAGGGAGCGTTCTTGTTCCTGTGCCGCAATAACTGCAGCTGTCAGACCGCGCTGCTGTTCCTGCAGTTCCCTTTCCATCCGCTTGCGCTCATTGATGTTTTTAAAATATACGGAAAGCCCGTTGGCAGAGGGATACACGCTCATCTCGGCCCAAACGTCTTGTGGAGGATAATATCCTTCAAAGTAAATGGTTTTTTGTTCCTGAAATGCCTGCTGATAAAGGGTGTAAAAATTTAGCGCTTTGCCATCCGGAAAACAAGTCCAAAGCGATTTACCAATGACCTCATCCCTGGATTTGCCCAGCATTTCTTCAGCGGCCTTGTTCCAGTAAAGCACGGTCCCATGCGGGTCAATGACATAGAAGCCATCGGTAATACGGTCAAGAACCCCAAAGAGAAAATGATCCTGAGTTAAGGATAATGTACTTTCCATATTAGTTGATCACAAACTAAAGAAGAAAATTGTATTATAACCCACTCTTAAGATAAACAAGTAAAAAATGCCATACCATTCATGGGGCATCCTTTTTCAGAATTAGGCTAGAGGCCAAGGTTTACTTCTAAAGCATCCAACTTCTAACCTATTGATACTCAGCCACCCGGTCCAGATCTTGCAGCCAAAAGTTCGAACTGCGACTAAGCCTGTGCACACAATAACCCTTGTAAATTCCTGGTTTTCCTGGATGTACAAGGGTTTTTAAATTACCACCATCCTACTTCTTCTGTACTTCTGCCTTGCAGCGATCTATTTATCATTGCCCTCCTTTCAACCTAGATTAACGTGCTATAATAATTCCTTCCCGATAAATGCCTGGCCTGCTTTACGTGTATCTGTCAGCGAGTAAAAAGACAGATCATGTTAGCAGTAATTATTTTTCTATTCCTGAATATTTTTTATAAATGGCTCTGTATCCCATCAGCCTGCCAACCGGTGCTAATACATTCATTAAGACCTTTTGAACACCGATTGGGATATCAGCTAAAAACGTCTTGCTGTCCAGGTATTTAAGTATCACCAGTTCCTGCAGTAGTCCATATTTCCCATTTTTGCTTTTTCCATCTGCAGCCAGTCCAAGTAAAGTTTCTACCAGGTAATCAGAATCCAGTGCCGGCGCAACGGTTTGAATGTAAGTCACTGCTTCATCTTCGTTGTTGTAATGATTGTGTGGCTTGTTTTTGGGCAACGTTATTCTTTCTCGGGCTGAAAGGGTTATCATCTCCCCATTGGTCCAAACAGTTAACTTCCCCGAAATCACCTCGAACGTTTCATCCTGAATAGCGTGAATATGGTTGGGGACTTTTTGGCCTTTTCCCTTGATGGCGGCCTTCATTACTACACTCTTTCCATTGGTATCTTTGGCTGTTTGGATGTACTCAAAAGAGTTTCCGTTTACTGGATTGGTAATAATTTTTCCTTTTGTAGGCATGGCAATTGTTGGTTTAAAGTGTTGTATGAGTTAAATGTCATTCCGGCTTATCGGCATCAACATCACCACTAATGCATGGGCTCACGAAAAGGCAGAACAGATTGCGCAGCTTGCTTCCGACAGAGACAATCTGTGTTCTGATGGTTAAAATTTAATGGAAAGGATATTGAAACCCTGCTGCTTAACCATGTTCATGAGCCACAATTGAAGCATACTGCCAGTTGTACGGACCTCCTTCTGGAGCATTTTGCCTTGAAACTTCAAGCACAAAAGGAATATCGTTATCGTCTACAAAGAACGTTTTGCCACCTTCCTTTTTGACTATTAACACCATTAAGATAAACTTATTTGTAATATGGCATTCCCAATCTTGCATAATTATTTTGTCTGCGTTTTTCCTTGCGGTTGCAGGCTTCCACTTTGCCACATCCGGAACTACATTAAGTACTAGCCGACAACCCAGAATCAGAAATGAATTATTCTTAAAAGCTTTTGGCAACTAATGCAGCAGGCGCTATTCATATAATACTTGAAAGGTGTGGTTGAGCAGATTAGTTACAATGGGTGCAGAAAACCAATTACCTACAGAAATCAATTGCGTGGGTCAAGTCTTTTTTTAATTAAACTGAATAATATAACAATTTGAAAAATTCTTTAAAGGCAGCCTAAAGCATATCCAGTATAGATACCATAAATTGAAATGCAATAGGTAATGCCTTTTTCTCCAGATCGTTGAAACAACTTTCAAAAAGACAAAATATAAACCTCAGAAAGTGGAGAGACCATGCTGCTGATCGTACACCCTCGGAATACCGATAAAGGTGTCAGGATTTAAACTCTTTCAAAAGGTTATATAAAGAGATAAATGGGTAATTAAAATTTGACCGGCATGGAGTTTTAAAGAGGTTGGGTATGGGGTTTTGGAAGATTCAGTTATAGCATTTTCAGGCCCTATCCAATCCGGGTGTCTACACGACTTTCCGTAAAGAAAAAAGCTTCAAAACCCCATATCAAAAGCTGGTATGGGGTTTTGAAATAGTTAGAGCTATGATGGGCTTTTGAAAAGTTATTTTGCAAAAGTTAGTGTGAGTGATTGACCCTACCTCATAATATCAGTGTCTATGGGTGTGTACCCCCAATGCCTGCTCAAGGATAGAATTTGCCCCTTGTGGTGAAATTCGTGTGTAATAACATGACTGAAAAGCTGAAAGGGCGCAGTAGTATGCTCTGCACCATTGATTTCGTAATGGATTTCAGTTAACTCAGGTCTCCTCAGCAACTCCATGAACTCAAACATCAGGGTATCTACGGAGCCAAACAGGGCAATGATGTCATCAATGTGTGGCTTGGAGCCGTAGGCCGTAAACACCAGGTTCTTTTGCAAGGCACATTTGCCGATCCAAAACTCATACGTGTTAGCAATGTGGACCAGTAAATTTCGTATGCTGCCGCCCCTGCCAAAGGAACTATTCTCTTTTACAAAATCGCTGTTCGAAATGGTTTGGCAATAAGAAAGCAAAACAGCCCTGGAGCCGCGAACAAACCCGTATTGATCTTTGGCATATGTAAAAATGCATTCCATTGAAAAGAGGCTTCAAACTTTCCGCTACTGGCAGGCAGAGCAAAAAGCGTATTAATAATTAAAAGGTACATAAAGCAGGAGGTGTTGCTGTCAGTATGGGTATTTGAAAGACTTTAGCTCCACCTCTTGACTAAAGCGAATGAGTTGAAGAAATATTCATCGCCTTTATTGTAGCACGTCCTGTTGGTAGTTGTAATTCTTTTGGTCGTTCAACTTTTGTGTCAGAAGTGAAAAGCGATCCCCTCATCTAGTCGCTCTATGTCACCGCAAAATCTTCTCCATCTTACGACCTTTCGCCAACTCGTCCACCAACTTATCCAGATACCTTACCTGTTGCGTTAACGGGTTTTGGATGGCTTCTACCCGGTAGCCACAGATGACACCCGTAATGAGGTGAGCACCAGGGTTCAAGGTAGCTTGCTGAAAGAATGCTTCAAACGTTACTTTTTTTTCAATGAGTTCTTGCACCTCTTTTTCATTATAACCGGTTAGCCACTCGATTACCTGATGCAGTTCTTCTTTGGTTCTGCCTTTCTTCTCCACTTTTGCGATATAATGTGGATATACCGAGGCGAATATCATTTTTGCTATACGCTCATCGTGCTGGTTTTCATTGTTCATACCTTGTATTTTTATGCTGATCTCTCAACTTATTGCAACCTTTCAAATCGCTTCTTCCTACTTACAAAGCTTTGTGATCCCGATAAGTTTCTCTTGATTTCCTTAACCGTCGTTTTAACAAATCAGGACAACCTGGTTAAAATGCCATTTATTGGATTGCCTCGCGATGATACAATCTTTCGGGCTGAGCGGTCGCCAAACGTGTTGCAGTTGGTGGTGATATTTCGTGCACCACCGCTTCCCGTCTGCACTAAAGTAAATTAGAATTACAGATGTTCAAAATATACCCATCAGCCATTATTTTAGCAGAACACTGTTGGTGGTCTGGTTTTATTGATTTTCTGATAAAAACTCAACTTCTCCTGTCTCCATATGATATTCAGCACCAATCATCCGGATCTGGTGTTTAGCTTCCATGTCTTTTAAAATAGCGCTTTCGTTCCTTATTTTTTGCAGCGTTTGAAAAATATTGGCTTTTGTAACGGCGTCAACGTAGGCAGGGTTATTTGATTTTTTTTCCCCGTTAAAATCAGCAACCTGAACAATGGCAGGTTGAATTTTTGCAAGCAAGGCGGAAATATTACCTAGTTTAAAATTATCGATAGCAGCTTTTATTGCGCCGCAGTGTTCGTGCCCTAATACAATAATGACTTTGGCCCCCGAAACTTTGCATCCATACTCCAAACTCCCTAAAATATCTTCATTAGCAATATTGCCTGCCACCCTGGCAACAAATAAATCCCCAATGCCAGAATGAAAAACATCTTCAACTGGAACCCGGGAATCCAGACAAGATAATACGACGGCAGCTGGATACTGACCTAAGGAGGCCGTTCGGATCCGCTGGGAAGTATTTCGAATGGTCAGATTATCCTTCATGTATTCTAAATTCCTTTCCCTTAAGATATTCAGCACCGTATCTGGTGTTAATCTATTCTGAAGTTCTTTTGTTAGAAAGGTGGTATCTAACAATTCCTCTTTAGAAATTACAATAGAATCCTGGAAAGTATTTTGGCTTGATGATGATCTATTGCAAGCGTTCATGAAAATGCCAATGAAAATTACAAGCAACACGGTATATGGTGCAATACATTCTTTCTGCATTTGTTGTATTTTAAACGGACTGCCCATGAACAGGTGTTACTACCGTGGCGGCAGTCCGCATTACAGTAGCTGTAATAAAGTTATAGCGTTCAACAGGGATTTGCAAGCTGACGGTGGTCATGCTACGGCTTTGCCAGGAACATAGGTGTTAGCTGTTGTTTTCGATGACAATGACTTCTCCATCCCTTAAAGCCTTAAACAGTATTTTGTGATCGATGCAGTATTGAATAGTTGTGTCTATGTCCCTGGATTCAGGATGGTCGGAATCATAATGTGAGAGAAAGTCGTAGTCAAAAAAAACAAGCCCTTCCCATATAACTTCCTTTATCTGGGAATAAGGAAAGTCATTGGGATTGTCAACAATATACAAGAAGTGCAGGGATTTAGATAAAACGCAGATGCCCGCACTATAACCCGCATATAAAAAGTCACTTTTGGGGGAGAGCTCTTCGATGATGACATCAAAGCCACTGAGCCGCATGGCCTGCCGCAGCACAAACGTGTTGCCCCCACTGACCCATACACCTCCTAGTGTGTTAAGTTTACTACGCAATGCTTCTTCCTTGAAAAAGTAGTCTTTTAAGTCTAGTGCCTCCGCTACAAAACCCAACTGGCTTAACTGCTCCAATTCTTCGGCTTGGCTGATTCGCCTCCTCTCGGGGTCTGCTGTTGTAAAATCCCTTGCATTATTGATATGCCCGATTTTGCGATTGGCGGGTATCATCGCCTGTAACTGGTCAATGTGATTGCCAAACTTGTAGGATGATAAATAGTACTTCAAGGTAGTGAGCAGCTTTGGCTGTAAAAGATCAATTAACGATTTATGGCTTGGCAATGGTGGGGCAATGGAAAACTTTTGCTCAAGATTAGCTCAAAGCTCAGTTATCATTAAAATGTCGATCTACTTCAGTCA
>JAEWAC010000291.1 GCA_023391895.1 Bacteroidota bacterium | reverse complement strand
GCTTTAGTGTTGGCGACATCGGTGCATAACGATGCCGCCCCGGTACCAGCAAACGAAAGAGTTTATTCAACGAATTCTTATGAATGCTTTAAAGACTGCTGAATGCAACTTCTTCAAAACCCCATATGCCTTTTTTTATCTTTTGGCATTGCGATCCATAAACAAGTAGCGTCCGGCCCCTTTTTCGGGTTCTACCCTTGTTTGTACATCGATGTGCATAACCGGAACCGTGCTGGCTCTGTTCATGGCCGGCCAGTTGGGCAAACCGGTACCATTGGGATGGCCGCTTTTGATGAAGTTGGCAAAATAAGTTTGCAGAATGCGGGACACTTTATAGTCGTCTTCTGTCCAGGCATACACCTTGTTGGTGGACAGGTTGCCCATGGCATATTCAATCTCTGCCGAATGCACCGCGCCACGGACCGGCGGCGCTTTTGGAGCACCGGTGTTTTTTTGTACGCCCCCCGCCAGGCCCGGCACGGCATCGCCCATTTCCGGCGTCATGGGTGGCCGCGGCTTTTCGTACAAATAACGGTACACCGGTTGGCCACTGGTTTTGTTGTGTAGATCAGCCCACTTCCAGGTACTAAAAGCAATAAAGCGGTCACCGGCCAGTTCAGTGGCTACCTGTTCTACATCCGTATCGTTGTTTACCTGGTACAACTGCAGCACTTCTTCGGCCTGGTCGCCATAAAGTTTCTTAACCGCTTTTACATAATTGTCCTTAGTCGGCTGTTCATTGCCCAATATGGCGCGGTAGTTCATTTCTTCGTTGTTCCAGCCCACCAGCAGCGGCACCCTGGCCTGCTCACCTGCTTCGTAAATAGCATAGGGACTTTTAGGGAAAAAATAGCCGTCAACAGTCATGGAAAAGCGGAACGGTCCAAACTTCATAGACGCCCCCAGCAGGGAGTCGGCATTCAGGGCCCGCAGGTCGGCCAGCGAGTGGGCCTGAACTGTTTGGGCAAACTGCAGCCCCGTTTGTTCGCCCTGACTCAGTGGCACGGCCGACAAGGCGCCCAGCAAAGAACCGCTTTCACCAATCGCACCGGCAATGAGGTTTTTGGAGAGCGGCGAAGCCATCTGGGCACTTACCGAAATGGACCCGGCCGATTCGCCTGCAATGGTTACTTTTTTGGGATCACCACCAAAGGCGGCAATGTTCTGCTGCACCCATTGTAAAGCAGCCGCCTGGTCCAGCACGCCATAATTACCCGATGCCTGGTGCGGTGATTCTTTGGTTAACTCAGGATGGGCCATAAAACCAAATACCCCCAAACGGTAATTTACGGTTAAAGCTACGATGCCTTTTTGCGCCATGCTTTCCCCATCATAGCGGGGTTCCGATCCATCACCTGCCACAAAGCCGCCTCCATAGAAATACACCAGCACGGGCAGCAGCTCTTTGCCCTTTTTGGCCGGGGCCCATACGTTCAGGTACAGGCAGTCTTCGCTCATGCCATTGGAGCGGAAGTTCATGTCGCCGAAAATGGGTGCCTGCATAGCCCGCGGACCAAACTGGTCGGCCTTGCGAACGCCCTGCCAGTTCTGTACCGGCTGCGGCGCCTTCCACCGCAAATTGCCTACCGGCGGTGCGGCAAAAGGAATGCCTTTAAAAGATCGGACACCACTTTTTTCCAGCACCCCTTCTACTACACCATTGGCGGTTTGAACCTGGTTGGAAGCAGTAGCGGACGATGATTTTTTGGGTTGGGCCAATGCGGGATGGAGGAGTTGCATAACGGTAAAAGATAGCAGGAGGAGCTTTTTCATGACAAGCGTTTGAGATAAGGAGTTTTATTGTCTCATTACTGAGACAATTTAAATATTTTGGTAACCACTTCCAAACATTTTTGTTAATTGCAGCTACTTATAACATGATGAACCATCCGCCAACCAGCAATATAAAGCAGCCGGCTCCTGTCGACTTTGACAACACCTTTTTGCCGGGACTGGCGATTGATGCCGTTATTTTCGGGTTTCATCAACAGCAATTGAAAATCCTGCTCCTGCAATACCAGCATACCGGCTTGTATGCCCTGCCGGGCGGCTTTGTGAAAAAGGCCGAGAACCTGAATGATGCGGCCAAGCGGGTGCTGCTGGAGCGTACCGGCTTGCACGATATTTACCTGGAGCAATTTTATACGTTTGGCGAAGTGTCGCGCCACGATCCGAAGCCCATGCAACAGATCATGGCGGCCAATGGCTTGCCGCCCGACGAGCACCACTTCCTGTTGCGTCGCTTTGTATCGGTAGGATATTATGCCCTGGTAGATTATACCCAGGCCATCCCCATACCCGATACTTTGTCCAGCCGCTGCGACTGGTACGACCTGCGCAGCCTGCCGCCGCTGATGCAGGACCACCAGGCAATGATGGAAAAGGCACTCACGACCCTGCGCGACAACCTGGACCGTCAGCTCATTGGCTTTAACCTGATGCCGGAAACCTTTACCATGAACGAATTGCAAAGCCTTTACGAAACGATACTGGGACAGTCCCTGCGTCGTACCAGTTTTCAGCGCAAAATGCTCAACCTGGGTATCCTGGAGCGGGTGGCGAAAAAATGGACCGGGGCGGCTCATAAAGCGCCTTACCTGTACCGGTTTGCAGCGGTTAAATCCCGGCAATAACAAACTTCTTATGCCGGGCGGGTGATGGGCTGGATGGCAGGTATCAATTGCTGCTTCAGAATGGGCCAATGGACATTTGTAGATTTTTCTGTTGCCATCGCTATCCTCCTACTTCTTCAAAAACCTATATGGCAGCTTCTTTCTAAGTCCCTTTTACTATTGATTTCTCGTCATAAGGGGTTTTAAAGATGTCCTAACGCCTCTTACCTCTGTCATGCTGAACTGGTATCAGCATCTCCCTTTAACTTCTTTAAAACCCCATATAGCAATTCTATTATGACTTCCTATGACTATGGTTTGTACTCCTGCAGGTAGCCCTCCTTACTTTTTCTCCCCGAAAAAGTAAGCAAAAAGTTCAAGGCTGCCCTGATCGCTCCGCCCCTTTGGCCGGCCCACGCACAGCAACCCTCATTCCTGCGTGTGTCCTACTTTATGGTTTGTAGATTATTTGAACCGGAACTACAGGTATGGACTTTTCAAGAAGTTTGATCTTTTTGCGTGTTGAGGTCAACTACTGCAGGCGCGGTATCCCGCTACCCCTGTACTACAGCAATAAGAGTTCTTAAGTTATCGCGGGATAAGGCGCTGCACCCTTCCTGTTTTACATTTTTAAATTTTTATTTCTTCAAAAGTCCATATCAAAGGAGCCATCCTTCTTTCTTCCTAATCCTATAATTTCTCCAAATCGTTGTCCTAACATCTGTGTTCCTCCATGCCCTGCGTCTCCGGGGTTCAACAACTATCAAATACAACCGCTTTCGAAAACCTATAAGGGCCCCTCCCTCTGAACCCTCCCGGGTGGTGAGGGAGGCCGGGCAGTTGTTTTCAATGCAGCTTTGGAAGTGACACTTGAGCTTTTGAACAAACCTGGGCTAAACTATACAAGACATCAACTCTTTCAAAAAGCCATATACACTAGTTGGGAATTGATGCTGGTTCGGTT
>JAEWAC010000220.1 GCA_023391895.1 Bacteroidota bacterium | reverse complement strand
GTTATTGGTGCCCAATTGCTGCAGCCTTATAATTCCCAATATACCAATACGCATCAAAAGCTGCAGATGGGCGTAACGCCGGACCGGCGCATTTCGCTATTAAGCCCGCAGGACCTGAAGGTGGTGGTGTTGCAAAACAAAAACTGGCAGACGTCTTTGTGGCTGAACAAGCCTACCCTGTACCGGGGCAATTATTGCGAGTATAACGATGAAGCGATGACCTCGATGCCGGCCGGTAAGGAGTGGCGCTGGATAGACCTGCGCAGCCTGCGTTTAATGAGCGACCGCATGCAGCACATCGACAACAAAGGCGATACCACGCATGTATTTGTTAAGCCGGAGAGCACCCGTACCGGGCAGGTATATATTTATTACCGCGACCTGAATGGCAGCTATACTATGGAAACCCTGGAGAACGTGAACCCGCTCTGGCAGGGTGACTATGGATATGTACATTTTACTTACTTCCCGCCCAACAACCGCCCATTTGAAGGCCAGGATGTGTACCTGTTTGGTGAGCTGACCAACTATGCGCAGGATACTTCGGCCAGGATGCAATTTAATGCGGAGCGGGGGGCTTATGAAAAAACCTTATTTCTAAAGCAGGGTTACTATAACTACACCTATATGACGCAACCCCAGAACAGGAGGGCTGTACCGGATTTCAGCACGACGGAAGGCAACAACTATGCTACGGAAAACCAGTACGTGATTTTGGTGTACTACCGTCCGTTTGGTGGCCGTGCCGATGAACTCATTGGTTTCAGCATGGTCAGTTCGATTTTTCACCGCTAGAATGTATGGAAGGAAAAATGTTCTGGTGCCCGGAACATTTCTTTCAAAAAGCCATATTGGTAGGTGGGTTGTTGATAACAGTTGACAGATGACAGTTGACGGAAAAAAAGTCATTCAAAGACCCATATCGGAAAGTGGTTCAATGATCGTTAACCGTTGATGGTTGTTCGTTGATTGACAGGAAGTCTTAAAAAACCCATATGTCTTTTACCCATCTGCGAAATCCTTATAAAATCTGTGAAATCTGTGATCCAAAAAACTATATTACCATAGGCGCTTTACGCCTTTAGCCTTCAGCCTTTTGCTTTCAAGCTTTTTGCAAGGGTTGCTGCAACTGCTGTATTTTTATCGGCACAAATCCTCCTCCCATGCGTTTCTTTTTCTTAGCAGCTTTTTGGCTGGTGAGTAGTTGCTGTTTTGCCCAGTCAACTCAAAACATCAGCTGGTATCAGCAATTGAAGGGTACCATAGGCCCGTACCCGGTAACCCTGCATTTGCACAAGGCAGGTCATACCTATACCGGTTATTACTATTATCAATCGCAGCAAAATCCGGTTTATTTTATAGGCGAAGATTCTACTAAAAAGGGGACCATCAGTTTAATGCTGTTTGCCAGCAAGCAGGAGCAGGAAGAGCTCCGTTTTACCCTCAGCGGCAGCGAGGCCAAAGGCAACTGGAAAAAAAACGCTTCCGGCAAGCCGCTCCCCTTTACCGCTTCGGCAGCTGGTGCGGAGGATATCCGGTTTACCTATGTTTTTACCATGGGGGCAACCGCCCTGCGGCCCAAGCTGAAAAGTTCACCCACCGCTACGTTTGAAGCCGCCGCCATCTGGCCGGAAGGCAACTCGGCAACCGAAGCGTTTATAAAGCAGGTGGTACGGCAGGCTTTTGATTCCGGCAGCACCGGCGGCGAAATAGGAGGGGCGCTGTTGAGGCTGAAAAAAGATTTTTTAGCCGATTATGCAAGTGAGTACAACGCTACTTCTGATAAAGAGATCAAGGAAATGCCCAATGCCTTTACCCTGGATGAAACCAGCCGCCTGATGATTGCCTACCGGTCACCGCAATTGCTCGCCCTGGCCCATTTTCATTACAGTTATTCCGGCGGTGCCCACGGCAACTATGCTACCCAATACATTTCACTGGACCTGAGGGCTCAAAAAAAGCTGCAACTGCCCGATGTGCTGACGGAGGCCGGCATCCAGGCCCTGCACCAACTGCTGCCCCGGCATTTTCGCAAAGCCAATGGTCTGCAGCCTAACGAAGCCCTGACAGAGGGCGGTTTGTTTGAAAATAAGCTGGAGCCCACCGACAATTTTTTTGTAACCGGTAAGGGGATTGGCTTTTCCTATGCACCGTACGAGGTGGGGCCTTATGCTTTGGGCGAGGTGCAGGTTTTTATACCGTTTACCGACCTACAGCCCTACCTGCAGCCCCATTTTAAAAACAAAATAGAGTAGGCCAAGATTTTAACTATCAACAATTTGTTTTGTAAAGTGCAACTTTCCTATATTTGCACCCGGCAGGTCTTACACGACCAGCTCCTGCTGAACTCCCCCAGGATCGGAAGATAGCAAGGGTAGGCGGTTGTAGCGGTGCGATGTAATCAGCCTGCCTTTTTTTATTTACCCATCCGAGATGGGTTTTTTTATGTCCTTCCCGCACGCTGCAATTGCTCTATATTTGCGTTCCAATTAATCACTAAACTTCTCCCGCGGGGGATGCATCTTGTTATGAAATTCTTTATTGATACTGCCAACCTGGCCCAGATTAAAGAAGCCCACGAACTGGGTATTTTAGATGGTGTTACTACCAACCCGTCCTTAATGGCTAAAGAAGGCATTAAAGGCGAAGCCGCCATTAACCAGCACTACAAAACCATTTGCGAAATGGTGGATGGCGATATTTCGGCCGAAGTATTGTCTACCGACCTTCATACCATTATTGAAGAAGGTAAAAAGCTGGCCGCCATTCACCCCAACATCGTGGTAAAGGTGCCCATGATCAAAGACGGTGTAAAAGCCATTAAATGGTTTACGGACAACGGCATCCGTACCAACTGTACGCTGGTATTTTCTGCCGGTCAGGCTATTTTGGCGGCCAAAGCAGGCGCGGCTTATGTATCGCCATTTATTGGCCGTATCGACGACAGTGGCTGGGATGGCATGATGCTAATTGAGCAGATCTCCAACATTTTTACGGTGCAGGGTTATAAAACCGAAATCCTGGCCGCGTCTATCCGCAATGCCAATCATATTGTGCGGGCGGCCGAACTGGGTGCTGACGTGTGTACCTGTCCCCTGGAGTCGATTCTGGGCTTGTTAAAACACCCGCTGACCGACATCGGCCTGGCCAAGTTTTTGGAAGATGCCAAAAAGCTGTAATCAAGCCAGCCGTTGCCTGGGCTTTTTCCGGCCCTGACGCAACTCGTTCAATATATCTTCATTTGATTTAAGGGGCTCATCGAAGCCCCTTTTTCTTATGTAAATAATCGTTTCTTTCCACACCGATGGGTTGCTTTTCAGCGTGGCCCTTACCCGCACGGTATCACCGGTATACGAGCTGTCAATAAACAAATCATTGCCCTTAAAAAAGCCTGTATTGGAGGTAAAAATAATCTGGGAAGAGTCCAGTGGCTGCCAGCTGCCATCGGCGTAGCGGGCATCAATGGAGATGTAATTATAAAACCCTTTTTTCAGGCTGTCGGTATAGAGATTAAAATAAATGCCTTCGATTTTTTGGGCAGCAGTGGCTTTGAAAGCGATAGCTAAAATAAAAAGTGCAATAATTTTCCTCATGCCGGTGGGTTTTTACAAAGTTCAACAGGGAGACGTTAAGGAAAACGAAAGGGTTGTGGGTTAACAGAACTTTAGTAGCTGCAATTTACAAAATAAACGTAAGTAATGGGGAATCATAAATGTTGTAACTTATAGAAAAATGGAGCAAGCCAGGCAACCCGTGCCTAGAAACGTCGTATATAATAGTATCCATCAACACCACAAACCGGCTTGGAAGACTTATATGGCATAATAAAAGGGTGCATTGGTAACGAGCATAAGTGCCAGAAGGTGCTTTATGAGCGGTATTATGGCTTTGCTTTTAAAATTGTTTTCCGCTACATCTACCGGTACGATAAAGTGGCCGACGTGGTCAATGATGGCTTTGTAAAGCTGTTCCGCAGTTTTCCCGGTTTTATCTGTGAGCCCAATGGGGAGGCAGAGCGCTGCCTGATGGCCTGGATGAAAAAAATTATGGTGAACACCGCCATTGACGAGCTGCGCAAAAACCACCTGATGCCCGAGATTGGTGGCATGCCGGAGCAGGTATGGAACCAAAACGACAACAGCCAGAATGCCGACCAGCAGGTGTTATACAAGGAGCTGATCAGCCATGTAAAAAGGTTGCCACCGGCTTACCGGGCGGTTTTTAACATGTATGTGATCGATGGCTATACCCACCCCGAAATTGCCGAACAACTGGGTATATCGGTCGGTACGTCCAAATCCAACCTGTTCAAGGCTAAAGCCCATTTGCAAAAAATAATCAATAAAGACATGCAGCAAACCGGTATATGCAATATTTGAACAACGATATGGATGATTTGATGCGGAAGGCGGCTGAGCATTACCCGTTGAAGCCTACCGGTGCTGACTGGCAGAAGGTGGCCCTGCAACTGGAAGTCGTAGAGGAAACCACTACCGTCAGTAAAGCAGCGCAGACCGGAAAAAGATACCTGTTGCTGTTTACTTTTTTACTGGCTAGTTTGGTTTGTAACAGATACAAGGACTTTGGCCTTTGGAACAGAGGTAAAAATGCGGCATCCACCACTGCCATACCCCATAACCGAACTGAAAGTTCAGGTATGACAACGGGAGCCGGCCGGGATAAAGCTGTTGTGCCGGGCGGTAAGGGTACTGCGGCAGGGTTGGAAAAACCAATTCAAAAACCCATGACATCCGTGCCCGAAACCGAAAAAACATTTTTACCTGCTGCAATGGACAAGTTGGATCGCGAGGAAGCACAGGTAAGCAATAAACAGCCGGCAGCAGCCACCCTCATTCAGCCGGTAACCAGTTCCGCTGCTGATAGGGTTTTAAAGGATCCATTAAATGAAAATCAGCCTCCGAACCCGCCTGTTGTTATCACCGGTGCTCCGCAAGGTCAGTCCATGGCAGAACGCCCCAAAGATCCAACTGATGAAAACCGAAAGGAAGAGCCGTCTGGCAGGGATAAAAAGCTGTATGCCGGTCTGTTGGTGGGACCCGACATCAGCACCGTAAAGCTTCAGGAAGTAAAGGCAACCGGTTATAACCTGGGCGTAGTATTGGGTTACCGCCTGGGTAAACGGTGGGCAGCAGAAACCGGTTTGTACTGGGGCCGGAAAAACTATTATACCGAGGGGCAACATTTTAATACCGACAAGTTGTACCTGCCCACCCATGCCGAAATGATTGAGGCAGATGGTTACTGTCATATGTTTGAAATACCCATCAATGTGCGCTACACTTTCGCACAGGGCGACAAAAGCCAGTGGTTTGCATTGACCGGCCTGTCGTCTTACCTGATGCAGAAAGAAGAGTACGACTATGTATACAAGCGATACGATGTTTTGTACAACGGGAGTAAATACTATAAATCAGCCTCCAGAGACTGGCTGTCGGTCATGAACCTGAGCATCGGTTATGAGCGTTCGTGGGGAAGGGGTGGCAGAGTAAGATTGGAGCCTTATTTGAAACTGCCCCTGCAAGGTGTAGGCATTGGCAGCCTGCCTTTAACCAGCACCGGCATTCAGGCAGGCGTAACATACCCTATTCGTTAATCAACTTCATATATCAACCGGTATGCAAAAAAAGTGGATTTTTTTGACAGGCATCGTATTGCTGTTTCTGGCGGCCAGTTGGGGATTTTACTGGTACCAAAAACCCAGGGAGGGCGTAGCGGCTGAAAGTGCGGCGTATCGCATCACCGCAGAACAACTGTACCAGGAGTTCGCACGGAACGAAACGACAGCCGACAAAAAATACACGGGTAAAGTCATTGCGGTAAAAGGGGCCGTCAGCGAGGTGCAGGCAACCGACAGTGCTTTGATGGTGTTGCTGTCGGCGGGCAACGACATCAGTGGTGTGAATTGCAGTTTTTATAACAACCAACTGCCACGGCTGCCGCAAAAGGGTGCCGTGATTACCGTAAAAGGCAGGTGTACCGGCTTTTTAATGGATGTAAACCTGGTGGATGCCGTACTGCAGGAATAACAAGTATTGATTGATCATTTTAATCAATTATATATGAAACGCGTGCTTTATTTTCTCTCCTGTACTTTGGTAAGCAGTATGGTTTTGGTTTCCTGCTCCAAGGATAATGAAAGTGACATGAACCAAAACAACAATAACAACAACCCTCCCGGTGGCAGCACCTGCGAAACCGAAAACATGAAGTTCAGTGCCAACATCCAACCCATTTTGGTGGCCAATTGTTACAGCTGCCATAGCAATGCCAACATGTCCATATCGGGCATCAGCCTCGAAGGCTATAGCAATGTAAAGGCCCGGGTAGACGACGGCCGGCTGGTGGGTGCCATTACCCATGCGGCTGGTTTTACCCCCATGCCACAGGGCGGTCCCAAACTATCGGACTGCAACATCAATAAAATCAAATCATGGGTAGCCAGCGGTGCTCCCAACAATTAATTAAGGCATATGAAAGCGGTTGTTGTGATGGCCCTTTTACTGGCGGTACAAGTGCGTTTGCAGGCGCAACCTTTGGTGACCCGTACCGGGTACATTGGATTTTTTTCCAAAACCCCATTGGAAGATATCAAGGCAGAAAACCGGCAGGTGAATGCCGTGATTGACCCGGAAAAAAAGAACCTGGCGTTTGCGCTGCTGGTGAAGGGCTTTTTGTTTACCAAGGCGCTGATGCAGCAACACTTCAACGAAAATTATATAGAGAGCGACCAATATCCAAAGGCCCATTTTAACGGCAGTTATTCCGGCGCGGTGGACCTGCAAAAAAATGGCTCGTACCCCGTTCAGGTAAGGGGTGACCTGACCCTGCATGGGGTTACCAAAAATATTGAAGTGCCGGCTGTGCTGGAAGTGCAGGATGGAAAGCTGACCGGCCGGTCCAGCTTTCAGTTGAAGCCACAGGATTTTAACATCAAAATACCGTCGCTGGTGAGGGATAAAATTGCCCAACAGATTGACGTGGCGGTAAAAGTGGAGTACAACCTTTCAAATTAGCATATGGTAAAAAAAGTAATTAGTATAATAGGTTGTTTAGGGGTTTGGTGCCTGGCGCAGGCGCAGGACAGCACACTGCTGAAAATGCTGGAAGATTCCGTAGCACTGCAGGCAACCGGTGTGGTAACGGGAACCTTCAAGGCTACCCAGATCATCAACCAGCCTACTGTAGAAGCACCGGCCAAAAAAAGCCTGCAGTTTATGATCATGCACCGCTTTGGCAAGCTGAACGATGGCGCTTACGAGTTTTTTGGGCTGGATAATGCCACCATTCGGCTGGCGCTGGATTATGGTTTAACCGATAAGCTAGCCATTGGCGTGGGCCGCAGCTCTCATGACAAGGTGTACGACGGGTCCATTAAATGGCGGATGGTGCAGCAAAAAGAAAAAGGATTTCCCCTTACTATGAGCTTGTATGGCATCCTGGCGCACATTACCTTAAAATATGAAGACAAGCCTTACCTGAATGCCAAGTATCGTACCCTGTATACCACCCAACTGCTGATGGCGCGCAAATTTACGCCCAGCCTTTCGCTGCAGTTAACACCATCGTGGGTGCATATGAACCTGGTGCCCACGCCCGAAGACAAAAATGATGTATGGGCCGTGGGCCTGGGCAGCCGCATGAAGGTCACCAAACGCATCAGCATCAATGCCGAATATAATTATGTGCCGGAAGGCCAGATTGTATCTACAGAAGTCAACAATTCCTTTTCGGCCGGTGTGGACATTGAAACAGGCGGACACGTATTTCAACTGGTGTTTACCAATTCGCAGGGCATGACGCCGCCGTATTTTTTAACCAGGACCACCGGCACCTGGGACAAGGGTGATATTTACTTTGGCTTTAACATTACCCGGATTTTTAACTGGAAAAAATAGATCGTTCGTGGTGTCGATGATAAGAAAGGGCCAGGTCTTGTACCTGGTCTTTTCCCTTTATATAAAAGGGCGGATATCAGCTGCAGGTGATGCAGCTATGGGTCGGTTATATAGGCTTTTAAACCATTTACCAATAACAGCAGCTATGGCTCTACTTCTTCAAAACCCCATAGTGAAATTGAGGCGCATGAAATGTGTTGTTGGGGTTTAATGCCATCTATCAAATGCTTTAAAACCCCATATAAAGCAGTGTTTGGGGAGTGATGTCTGCCAGCATAAACTTATTTAAAAACCCATATCTCATATCAGCTGCGCCAACTGTACTGCTTCAAAAGTTCATATGGATTTCCCGGAGCTGCCCCAAAAGCTTGACGGAAGTAATACGAAATTGTTATCCGTATCATGATTGGGTATTCACCATTGACCATTGACGCCAGGGTTTCATAAGATTGAAAACAGTAGCGTATAAGGCCTACCCGGCAGCGGCAAATTCCGTAAACTTCAGCTTGCCGTTCTTTAATTTAAAATTCCATTTTTCTGCATATTCCGGGCAGGCTTTTGCTTCATCAACTTCAATATCCTTGCGGGTGTTGGTGAGCAGGGAAAGGGTAATGCCGTTGCTGCTGTATTCAACCGTGTAAGTGTAATAACAGGTTTCAATTTTGTTGTCCGGAATCACCTGCCGCTCTACCTTGTTTTTGGTTTTGAGGGCATTAAAATCCACCGACTTAAAAAGGTTGACAATATCATCGGTCATGATCCTGGAGTAGTACTGGTTGAACGCCGACTTGTCCAGTTTGGAGATAGTAATGGCTTGTTCGCCGGCATATTCGGCTCGTAATTTCAGCTCCTCATCGGCAATGGGAAAATCAAAATAGGTAGCTACTTTGGACTGGTCGGAACTGATAATGGCCTGTTTTAATTCGGTGAGTTGTTTGAGGGCCGCAGCCTTGGTAGATTGAGCCACTGCAACAGGACCCAATAGCCAGGCCGCCAAGAAAAGCAGGACGGAGGGTAAGGTTTTGGTCATGTTATAAATATAAGCACAAAAAAACGGGGCGGCAATACCGCCCCGCATGACCCTGGTCAATTTTTGACCGGTTTCAGACAATAGTCTTTTTAAAAGGTTTTGCGTTCACCAGTGGTAGCTCCCGGTTTTGGAGCGGCATTTTTTACGTGTTTTTCCAGCCACTGGTTTTGCTCCCACAGCAGGTGCAGAATGTTTTCTTTAGCCGCATAGCCATGACTTTCATATGGCAGCACTACATAACGTACGGTACCACCATGGCCTTTGATAGCGTTGTACAACCGTTCTGTTTGGATGGGGAAGGTGCCGGAATTGTTATCCAGCTCGCCGTGTACCAGCAGTATAGGTGTTTTAATTTTATCGGCATAGTTGAACGGGCTCATCTGGTTGTATACTTCCGGGGCCTGCCAGAAGGTTCTTTCCTCGCCCTGGAAACCAAAAGGCGTGAGGGTGCGGTTGTAAGCGCCGCTGCGGGCAATACCGGCTTTGAACAAGTTGGTATGTGCCAGCAAATTGGCCGTCATAAAAGCGCCGTAGCTGTGGCCGCCCACACCTACCCGGGTGCTGTCGCCCACGCCCATCTGCACCAGCTTTTGAATGGCGGCATGGGCGTTCAGGTGCAATTGCGGAATAAAGTTGTCGTTGGGCTCCTTGCCGCCTTCACCAACAATGGGCATTTCTGCATTGTCCAAAACCGCATATCCTTGCGTGACCCAGTAAATGGGCGATCCGTAGTTGATGCGGGTAAACGTATATTTAGAGCCACGCACCTGGGCAGCATCGTCAGCCGATTTGTATTCCCTAGGATAGGCCCACAACAGAACCGGCAGCGGACCGTTTTTTTGAGCGTCATAACCCTTGGGCAAATACAGGTCGCCGGTCAGGTTGATGCCATCAGCTCTTGGATAAGAGATCTTTTGCTTGGCAATGCCTTCCAGTCCTTTGTATGGGTTTTCAAAATCAGTTATAGCTAAAGGGGCGATCCGCTTTTTTACATTGCGGATGAAGTAGTTGGGTGTATGCGTAGGACTTTCACGACTGGTTAAGAACACGCCGTTTTTGGGATCAATCACATCCACCACGTATTCATAATAAGGCGCTACCGACCGCCATAATAATTTGGTTTTTCCATTGGTGATGTCAAAGGTTTGTACCAGCGGCATGTCACCTTCCGGCGAAGCTCCTTGCGAACGCAGCAATAATTCCTTACCGTTCAAAAGAATAAGGGTTTGCTGGCCGTACGCGTTTTTCTGGGTCATAGGCGTGCCGATGTCGCTGTAGGCATCGTTGCTGCTGCGTTCAAACAGCGAGTCTACCTGGCCGGTAGCAGGATTAAAGCGGTTCATGCGGATCTTGCGGTCGGCAAAGGTGCGCTCATTAAATACGGCCACTTCTTTAGAACCCCATGTAATGCCACCAAAACGGCGCCTGGTTTTAAACAGTTCCTTCGGCTGCCCGTCACTAGTTAAGTTGATGGCATAAAGGGCGTCGCGGTATTCGGTTTTTTTTCTGCCCAGGCCTTCATCCAGAGCCTGTACATAAGTAATAGTAGCCGGTTCGTCGTCGCGCCAGTTGTAATTCCTGGGAAAATTGACCACATCATCAAAACCAATAGGTGCCCCTTCTGTACTGGGGTTTTTAGAAAGTTGTTTGACCACTTTGCCCCCCATATCCACCACGGCTACTGTATGCGGAAAGCCAAAGGCCGGTACCAGGTAAGAAAAAGGTTTATCAATGGTATTGATGAGTATAAAGTTATTGTCCGGCGAAACATTGAAGCTGCGGTACAAAGCGGGCTGACCCACCGGTGTTTCGCTGCTGAAGTTATTTTTTACCAGCCGGGCAGTTCCGTAGTATTCAAACAGGGCTTCATCATATGGGTTTTTAATTAAATCCTGATAGGTTCTGGAGGCTGCCTGTTTGCCCAGGTTTTCCTGTACAATGGGTCCTTTGGGTGCCGCCGGCTTGGCCGTAAGGCTTTTACCCGGTACGATGGTTTTATACACCAGTGTTGAATTACCGGCCCACTGATAAGCATTGCCCAGTACGGTATTCAAAGGCGTTTGGTTTACCTTGCTGGCTTTTTTATCTGCAATGCTTACCATGTACAAATCAATTTGTGTTTCGCCGGTATGGATAAAAGCAAAGCGGCTTTCATCGGGCGACCATTGAATTTGCGAAGCTCTTAGGTTGGCGGGCAGGCCTTCAATATCAAATACTTTGTTGGTCTTGATGTTTTTGATCTGAATCCCTGTAGAGGCGCCGGAACGGGAAGGGCCAAAGTTGTTGGGATTGATGCGCAGGCCGGCAATCCGCAGTTCCGGTTCGGCCAGTTCGGCTATGGACGGAAAATCGCTGCGTTCCAGCAACAGCATCCATTCAGCTTTGCCATCCACCGACACCAGCGGTGTGGGTTTGGCGAGTACCAGGTCCTGTATAGCCTGCGGCGGTGTTTGATAGGTGGCCTGGTCCTGGGCCGAAGCAAAAAAAGAAAAAAACAGAAACGATAAAACAAGAGAGGTGTTACGACTCTTCATCAGCATACGGTTAAGCGTTTAAGCCCGTTAAGTTATTATGAAATAGGATACGGGAAATAATAAAAGTTTGGTAGATTGATCAGGAGGCTTAATTTTGCGGCACATTATGACCATTTTAGTACATATCCATCATGCTCATACTTGCCTGCACGGGTAAGCCGCTGATGTATTGTGTACCATCAAATAAATTAGGGCTTACCATGAGGTAGGCCCTTTTAATTTTCAGGATATGAAGTTAAAAATAGCAATTCAAAAATCCGGTCGTTTGTACGAGGAGTCCATGAAACTGCTGAACGACTGCGGACTGGGCATACGGAACGGGCACAACCAGCTCAAAAGCAACGCGGACAATTTTCCGGCAGAGATTTATTTTTTGCGCGACGATGATATTCCGCAGTACGTGGAAGATGCTGTGGCCCATATTGGTATCGTAGGGGAGAACGTGCTGTATGAAAAAAACAAATCCGTAACGGTAGTAGAGCAACTGGGCTTTGGTAAGTGCCGCCTGTCCATAGCCGTAAAGAAAACCGATACGTATGCCGATGCGCAGTTTTTGAACGGCAAAAAAATAGCCACCAGTTATCCTTTTTTAACGCAGCAGTTTTTGGATCAAAACGGCATCGGAGCTGAGATCCATGAAATCAGCGGTTCGGTAGAACTGGCTCCCGGCATTGGCCTGGCTGATGTAGTTTGCGACCTGGTGAGCAGCGGCTCCACCTTGTTTATGAATGGGCTGCAGGAAGTACAAAGCATTTTGCAAAGCCAGGCTGTTTTGATCCAGTCTAACACGCTGGATGCCGAGCAGGAAAAACTGTTGGCACAACTGCTTTTCCGCATCCGGGCCGTAAAAAAAGCCAAGAACAACAAATACGTTTTGCTGAACGCCCCCAACGAATCGCTGCAACAGATCATCAGTTTGCTGCCCGGCATGAAAAGTCCTACTGTGTTGCCGCTGGCAGAAGAAGGCTGGAGCTCGGTACACAGCGTGCTGAGCGAGCATGAGTTTTGGGATAAGATTGAGCAGCTGAAAGCCGCCGGTGCACAAGGTATACTGGTAGTGCCCATTGAAAAAATGATTGTCTGAACCATGATTTACAGGATTTAAAAGATTTACCCCATATGGAAGTATGGAATCAACCGGATAGAAAAGAATGGAAGGCACTACTGCAGCGGCCGTATGTAGATAATTCGGCAGTGCTGGCCAGTGTGCAAACTACCTTGCAACGGGTAAAAGAAGATGGTGATGAGGCGGTGAAAAAATTGTCCCAACAGTTTGATGGCGTGCTGTTGCAGCACCTGCAGGTGAGTGCAGCAGAAATAGAAGCCGCAC
Source organism: Bacteroidota bacterium (assembly GCA_023391895.1). GTDB lineage: Bacteria > Bacteroidota > Bacteroidia > Chitinophagales > Chitinophagaceae > Flavisolibacter. Next base: position 3,265 of record JAEWAC010000220.1, on the reverse strand, counting down.
AACAAAAACTGCCGGAAGAACTGAAAGCCGCCATTCAGCAAGCCAAACAAAACATTGCCACATTTCATGCCACCCAATTGCTGGAGAAGAAAGTAGTGCAAACCATGGAAGGCGTAGCATGCTGGCAAAAGCAGGTGCCTATTGATAAAATAGGCTTGTATATACCGGGTGGTACAGCGCCTTTGTTCTCTACGGTTTTGATGTTGGGGGTGCCGGCACAACTGGCAGGCTGCAAAGAAGTGATCTTGTGCACGCCCTGTAATAAAGAAGGGGAGGTGCACCCGGCCATTTTGTATACAGCAGATCTGGTGGGAATCACCCGAATTTTTAAAGTAGGCGGGGCGCAGGCCATTGCCGCCATGGCATACGGTACGGAAACGGTTCCGGCGGTGTACAAAATATTTGGTCCGGGTAACCAATACGTAACCGCCGCTAAGCAACTGGTACAAATGCAGGGTGTGGCCATTGATATGCCGGCGGGTCCCAGCGAAGTGTGTGTATTGGCGGACCAAACTGCCAAGCCGGCTTTTGTAGCCGCCGATTTATTATCGCAGGCGGAGCATGGTGTGGACAGCCAGGTATTGCTGGTAAGTATGGATGCTGCTATTGTAGAACAAGTGAATAAGGAACTGGAAAAGCAACTGGCGCAATTGCCAAGAAAAGATCTAGCGCAAAAAGCATTAGCCAACAGCAAAGCCATAGTGGTGGCCGGTATGGAAGATGCCATTGAACTGGTCAACGAATATGCTGCCGAACACCTGATTCTTTCCTGTGCGGATGCAGAAAATGTGGCGGAGCAAATCACCAATGCCGGTTCTGTATTTATAGGTCATTACTCGCCGGAAAGCGTGGGTGATTATGCCAGCGGCACTAACCATACACTACCTACCAATGCGTTTGCACGGGCTTACAGTGGTGTCAGTATGGATAGTTTTTTGAAGAAAGTAACTTTTCAAAAGCTGTCACAGCAGGGGCTCAATAATATTGCACAAACGGTGATCCAGATGGCGGAAGCAGAAGGTTTAAAAGCCCATGCTAATGCGGTGAGGGTAAGATTGTCAGGAGAATGAATGAGGGAATTTTGTATGAAAGTTTTCACCGCAGAGAAAGGAGAAAAGGAGTTTGCGCAGAGGCATTTCTCTGCGTTATCTCCTTTTCTCTGCGGCTCAGCAGTTTAAAAAAATAAACATTCTAAAAAGGAAAACTTTTCATCCTCCCCAATCTCCATTTTAATTTTTATAAAAGCTTATAACCATAAAAATGAATTTCGATCTTAATAATCTTGTTCGGGAAAACATTAAAAAACTGACACCTTATTCCTCTGCACGGGATGAATTTAAAGGCAGTGCTAAAATATTTCTGGATGCCAATGAAAACAGCCTGGGCTCACCGCTTACCAAATGGTACAACCGCTATCCCGATCCGTTGCAATGGGAAGTGAAAAAAAAGATCAGCGCCATTAAAAATATACCGGCTGAAAATATGTTACTCGGCAACGGCAGCGATGAATGCATTGATCTGTTGATCCGTGCTTTTTGCGAGCCAGGCATAGATAACATTGTGATCTGTCCGCCCACTTATGGTATGTATGAAGTATATGGACACATCAACAATGTAGAAGTAAAAGCAGTTCCCTTAACACCGGTTTACCAGCTGGACATGGACGGTTTGCAGGAAGTGGTGGATGCCAACACCAAGCTGATCTTTTTCTGTTCGCCCAACAATCCTACTGGTAACAGCCTGATAAGGGAAGATGTGGAACTGGTTTTAAACAACTTTGATGGTTTGGTAGTGCTGGATGAAGCGTACATCAACTTCAGCCGCCAGCGTTCTTTTGTACCCGAACTGAAAGAGTACCCTAACCTGGTGATCCTGCAAACTTTTTCCAAGGCATGGGGCCTGGCGGCCTTGCGCCTGGGGATGACCCTGGCTTCAGAAGCCATCATTGGCATTTTAAACAAAATAAAGCCGCCTTACAACATCAACCAGGCTACGCAGGAACTGGCGCTGAAAGCACTGGACAACCTGGATGAAGTCAACGCCATGATCAAAGCGATTGTGGAAGAAAGGGAACGGCTGGTAAAAGAACTGGTTCAAATGCCCATAGTGCAAAAAGTATATCCATCCGATGCCAACTTTGTACTGGTGAAAGTAAAAGATGCCAATGGGATTTATAACTATTTAAAAGAAAAAGGCACCATTGTCCGAAACCGCAGCAATGTGCTGTTGTGTGAGGGGTGTTTACGCATAACCATTGGTACCGAAAAGGAAAATCAGGATTTGCTGCAACAGTTGCAGCAGTATTCCGCCGAAGTGCAGTAAATTTAAACCACTTTCAAACTCACTTCAATATGAAACCTTTTTCATTGAAAACATTAGCGCTGGGTATGGGTTTAAGTTGCTCTGCCGCCCTTTTTGCCGGTGACACTGCCCGCTTGAAAGTAGCTGACATCAAACTGCCGGCTGGCTTTAAGTCCACCGTGGTAGCCCAAAACCTGGGGCCTGCCCGCCACCTGACCGTTGCCGGCAATGGTGATGTTTATGTAAAGCTCAACCGGGTGCGCAACGGAAAAGGAATTGTTCGCCTGCGCGATACCAATGGCGATGGAAAGGCCGATGATTCTTCCGGCTTTGGCAACTATCCGGGCACGGGCATCGCCATTAAAAATGGCTATCTCTATGCATCCTCCAACAGCAGTGTGTTTCGGTATAAGCTGAATGAGAAAAACGAGGTGGTGCGTACCAGTGAGCCCGAAGTCGTGGTGTCAGGGCTGGTAGATGAGGGGCAGCATAACTCCAAATCAATTGCACTGGATAATGCCGGTAATTTATATGTCAACATCGGGGCGCCCTCCAATGCCTGCCAGGCGCAGGATCGTACCAAAGGTTCGCCCGGCCAGGACCCTTGTCCTATTTTGGAAAAAGCAGGAGGCATCTGGCAGTTTAAAGCTGATGGTAAAAACCAATCCTATGCCCAGGGCACCCGGTATGCTACCGGCTTAAGAAACGTAGTAGGCCTGGACTGGAATAATGCCACCAATACTTTATTTGTAATGCAGCACGGCCGCGACCAGTTGAACAACCTGTATCCGGAACTGTATAACGAGCAGCAAAGTGCTGAGCTGCCCGCCGAAGAAATGTTTGAGATAAAGCAGTCCGGTGCCGACTTTGGCTGGCCATATTGTTATTATGACCAGTTGCAGAAAAAGAAAATATTAGCACCCGAGTACGGTGGTGATGCTAAAAAACAAGGCCGTTGTGCCGA
>JAEWAC010000190.1 GCA_023391895.1 Bacteroidota bacterium | reverse complement strand
GCCTTAGCCGCTCGGGAAAGCTGGGCCAACATGAGCTGGGAAAGCCGGGCCAATATTTTTCTGCGGGCCGCCGACCTGATTTCCACCAAGTACCGCTACCACATGAACGGTACCACCATGCTGGGACAAAGCAAGAATGCGTTTCAGGCGGAGATAGACAGCGCCTGCGAGCTGATTGACTTTTTACGCTTCAACGTACATTTTCTGAGTGAGATTTATAAGCAGCAGCCCATCAGTGCACCGGGTATGCACAACCGTTTGGAATGGCGCCCGCTGGAAGGTTTTGTGCTGGCCGTAACACCTTTCAATTTTACGGCGATTGGTGGTAACCTGCCTACTTCTGCAGCGCTATGCGGCAACGTGGTGGTGTGGAAACCAGCCAATACCCAAATTTATTCGGCGCAGATGTTCATGCGCATTTTAAAAGAAGCGGGTTTACCGGATGGTGTGATCAACCTGATCTATGTGGATGGCCCTACTTTGGGTAAGGTATGTTTTGCGCACCGCGATTTTGCCGGCGTGCATTTTACCGGATCTACCGGCGTTTTCAACAATATGTGGAAGACCATTGGTGAGAATGTGGCTCGTTACAAAAGCTACCCCCGCATTGTAGGGGAAACCGGTGGTAAAGACTTTGTGGTAGCCCATCGTTCGGCTGATCCTAAAGTAGTAGCGACCGCCCTGCTGCGTGGTGCTTTTGAATACCAGGGCCAGAAATGTTCCGCCGCTTCCCGTGCTTATATTCCATCCGGTATGGCAGAAGAGGTAAAGCAGCTGCTGGTAGAAGGCGTAAACAGTTTTAAAATGGGCAGCACGGAAGACTTTGGCAACTTTATCAATGCCGTGATTGATGAAAAAAGCTTTGACAAAATAGCGGCTTATATTGATGGCGCAAAAAGCAACGGCAATGCCCGTATTGTAGTAGGCGGCACCTACGACAAATCAAAAGGTTACTTTATCCATCCTACCGTGATAGAAGCGTTGGATCCAAAATATGTAACCATGTGCGAGGAAATCTTTGGACCGGTGTTGACCATTTATGTGTATGACGAGAACCAGTTTGAAAAAACGCTGGACCTGGTAGACACCACCTCACCTTATGCATTAACTGGTGCGGTGATTGCCAATGACCGAAGTGCGGTAGAACTGGCCATGCACAAACTGCGCAATGCAGCGGGTAATTTTTATGTGAACGATAAACCCACCGGAGCCGTAGTAGGGCAGCAGCCATTTGGCGGCGCCAGGGCCTCCGGCACCAACGATAAAGCAGGGTCAATGCTCAACCTGTATCGCTGGCTTAGTGCCCGAACCATCAAGGAAACCTTTAATCCGCCTACGGATTACCGTTATCCTTTTTTGCAGGGTGAAAGCGAAGGGATCTAAATTTTGACAGAACCTATTCATAATAAAAAAGGCTGCCCATCGGCAGCTTTTTTTATTGTACAACCTTTTCAAAAACCCATATGGCTACATAGGTGGTTCCATAATTTAGACAGCCCGCTTAGTTGCACAAACTGGCAATGAAACAAAACACTTAAGCTTAATGTTGAATTATTAGATCCTTGTCTGTTTCATTGAAACAAGTTGACTTAACTTTCCTGTTACTTACACGTTTGTTTACCCCGTTTATTTACCATTGTGTTGCGGTTGCTTTACGCAACAAATCTCAAAAACCCATACGTAGTTTCCGCAAAAAAATAAGGTTTTATGTTTTTGATTATTAATCTTTTGTAAAAATGGATGAAGAGCTTTGAAAAGTTGAATCAACACCTATATTTGCGGCATTAATCACTAAAACCAAATAACTGTTATGAGAAGAATTTCACTCGTACTGGCATTTATTGCCGCAACTTTTGCTGTTCACGCACAATCGGATGGCAGAAGCAACGCTATCAAACTGAACCCTCTTTCACTGGCCCTGATGACCGGTAACGTATCTTACGAAAGAGCGGTTAGCGAAAATCAATCTGTTCAACTTGGTGTTTTTTATTCTGGTGTTAGCCTGGGCGGTTTGAAATATTCCGGTTTGGGTATTACGCCTGAGTACCGCTTTTATTTTGCCGGTCAAAAAGAAGCCTTGAACGGTGTTTATGCTGCTCCTTTTTTACGCTACCAGAACTTCAGCTTAACTGAAAAAGATACCGAAAGCAAAGCTACCTTTTCTTCTTTTGGTGGTGGTGCTACCATCGGCTGGCAGAAAATGTGGAACAGCGGCTTTACGTTAGATCTGTTTGCTGGTCCTGCTTTCAACTCTGGTAAGGTAAAAGCAACGGATGGTGAAAGTGATGAGTTTGACGTAAAAGCGGGCATTGATGGTTTTGGTGTCAGAACCGGTATTACTATCGGCTTTGGATTCTAAATAACTCAAAGTTTATACAGTACAGCCGCCTGTTGAAGGCGGCTTTTTTATTTTTCCTTCTGCTGCATTACTGGACTATATGTTCCACAATTGATTCTACTTTTTTGCCTGCAGTTAATTCAGCTTCTCCCAAAAAGCGGCCTTTTATTTGCATAACTGCAATTATAAAAGAGTGAACTATGAAAAAAATCGCATTAGCTGTGTTGTCTGTAATGTTTAGTACAGCCTTGTGGGCGCAGCACGTACCCAATTTTGGCGTAAAAGCCGGTTTGAATATTTCTGACTGGAACGCAAAAAACGTAAACAGTGATGTTTTTGATTCCCGCCTGGGATTTCACCTGGGCTTATTATCGCACATCCATTTGTCCAATAAATTAGCTTTTCAGCCTGAGGTACAGTTTTCCACACAAGGTGTGGAAGTGGCGTCTACCAATGACAAGTACAAGATGAGCTACATTAATGTACCGCTGATGGTTCAATACATGTTCAACAATGGTTTTCGTGTAGAAGCAGGTCCCTATGTTGGCTTTCTGGTAGGAGCAGAAGATGAAGGTGATAACGGTACCACCATTGATCGTAAGGATGACTATAAAACGGTTGATGCCGGTCTGGGTTTTGGTTTGAATTATTTAACGTATTCTGGTTTTGGTGTTGGCGGCAGATATAATTTAGGTCTGGCCAATGTAAGCGAACGAACCACTGAAATCAGAAACCGTGTATTCCAGATCAGCGTCTTTTACATGTTTGATAATGCACACAAAGCAAAGTCCCGATAGCCAAACAATGTGATTTATTATCCACAGGCCGCAGATGCGGCCTTTTATTTGTAAGAAAAGCTCTAACGAAAAAATTTGTTTATGAAAAAGATCAGTGTGTTTATTGTAATGTTAGCAAGTGGCGTAGCCGTGTATGCTCAAAACAGTCCTGCCATCGGAAGTGGTGCGGAACATAAGCCGCTCAGAACCCCCATGGAAGTAAAAACAAGATTTGGTATTAAGGGTGGTGTAAACCTGGCAACTTTTAACGTAAATAACGAGAGCTATAGCAATGCATCTGCAGCTCCCAACCCTAACAACAAAACTTCCTTTCATGTGGGTGCTTTTGTCAACGTGCCTTTGGGTGGTATGTTCCGGCTACAACCTGAGTTGATCTATAGCGGCCAGGGTAGCAAGATTGGTGAAACCATCAACTCCAGTACAGGTTCCAGAACGTATAATTATGAAGAAGACCTGCACTACGTAAACCTGCCGATCATGTTGCAGCTACAAACCCCAGGCGGCTTTTTTGTGGAAACAGGTCCACAGCTAAGCTACCTGATTGATGCAAAAACAAAAGGTACAACACCCATCAGTACTGAAAATGAAACCGACCTGGATGCGGTAAGAGATAATTTTGACATTGGCTGGAGTGCTGGTTTGGGCTATTTATCCCGTATCGGTTTAGGTATTAACGCCCGTTATAACTATGGCTTTAGAAATATCGTAAAAGAAGACAGCAATGGTAACAGTATAGGTGACCTGGAAAACCGCGTTATCCAGATTGGTTTGGTTTACCATTTTGGTGCCCATAAATAAAAAGATTTAAACAACTTCACCCTTAACATAAGCCGGACCCTTGTCCGGCTTTTTTATTTATACAAAACTGTTATTAGTATGATGATTTAGTATTCACCATTGACCATTCACCATTGACGATAGAATTTCATAAAGCAGAAAACAATTTAGTATTAGCTGCGGCCGCAAAAGGTTGAATAACTATTTTTACCAAAATTTCATTGCTTGAAGTCGCTTTTAAACCAACAGCAAATTGCGTTAACCATCAAACGGCTGGCCAACCAGTTGCTGGAAAATCACGTACAGCTTCAGAATACGGTTTTGATTGGCATACAGCCAAGAGGAATTTTTTTGTCGGACCGGATTGTTCAGGAAGTGGAGGCAGAACTGCAGCAGCAGGAGGTACCCTATGGCAAACTGGACATTACTTTTTACCGAGATGACTTGCGCAGCCAGGTACATGTACCCAACAGCATCGACATACCGTTTTCCGTAGAAGGAAAAAATGTAGTGCTGATTGATGATGTGCTGTATACCGGCCGCACCATCCGGGCGGCACTGGATGCTTTAATGGACTTTGGAAGACCCGCCAAAGTAGAGCTGCTGGTATTGATTGACCGAAGGTACAGCCGTCAATTACCCATACAACCTGACTATACCGGCAAGTCGATCGATTCCATTATCTCCCAAAAAGTAAAAGTGTACTGGCAGCAGAATGACGGCAGGGATGAAGTGGTGCTGCTGGATTGATTGTTTTAAAACTATTTTGTTTTCCCATATCTTTGATTTTTAATGACCCTTTCTTGCAGACATCTCTTAGGCATAAAAGATATTACCGCTGACGATATTGCGGTTATTTTACAAACAGCCCAGCAGTTCAAAGAAGTATTACAGCGTCCCATAAAAAAAGTACCCTCCCTTCGGGACGTAACCATTGTTAACTTATTTTTCGAAAACTCTACCCGCACCCGTATTTCGTTCGAGCTGGCAGAGAAACGGCTTTCTGCCGATACCATCAATTTTACCGCTTCCGGCTCTTCGGTATCCAAAGGCGAAACCCTGCTGGATACCGTCAACAACATTTTATCCATGAAGGTGGATATGGTGGTGATGCGGCACAGTGCCAGCGGCGCTCCGCATTTTTTAGCCAAACATATTCCGGCCGCAATCATCAATGCCGGTGACGGCATCAACGAACATCCCACCCAGGCCTTGCTCGATGCGTTCTCCATACAGGAAAAAATGGGCCGGCTGGAAGGGGTAAAAGTGGCTATTATCGGCGATATCATGCACAGCCGGGTGGCCCAGAGCAATATTCATTTGCTGAACAAAATGGGAGCGGAAGTAGTGGTTTGTGGTCCTCCCACTTTGATCCCGAAGTACATTGAACCGGCCTTTGGCGTACGGGTGGAATACAGCCTCCGTAAAGCCCTGGAATGGTGCGATGTGGCCAACGTGCTGCGCATTCAACTGGAGCGGCAAAACCAGGTGTTGTTTTCCTCCTTACGGGAATACAGCCTGGCTTACGGCATCAACAAACGATTGCTGAACAGCCTGCCCAAAGAAATTACCATTATGCACCCGGGCCCTATTAACCGGGGTGTGGAGCTGGACAGCGATGTGGCCGATGGCGAACAATCCATTATTTTGCAGCAGGTAGAAAACGGAGTGGCCGTTCGGATGGCCGTGTTGTATCTTTTGGCCAACCGTTCCGGCTCATAATAAAAGCAGAACCTGCCAAAGCTGATCATCGGTTACCTTTCATATCATTTTCAAACGTATATACATGCGCATTTGTCTTTTTCCCGGCACTTTTGATCCCATTACTTATGGTCATACCGATATTATTGACCGTTCGCTGAGCCTGTTTGACAAGGTTTACATTGGCATTGGGGTGAATGCCAACAAACAACCTATGTTTTCGGCTGAGTTAAGAAAAAGCTGGATCGAAGAAATATACGCCAAAGAACCTAAAGTCGGCGCTGTGATCTATGAAGGACTGACGGTAGAATGCTGCAAACGTATTGACGCCCAATATATACTTCGTGGCATCCGTTATGTCAATGACTTTGAATACGAAAAGGCCATTGCAGATATGAACCGTAGCCTGGACGGCAATATTGAAACGGTTTTTTTAACCTGTCTTCCCAAATATACTTCCGTAGCCTCCACCCTGGTGCGGGACGTCATCCGGAACCATGGTGATGTTTCCCAATTTGTTCCGGATGCGGTTTTAAAATCCATTCAGGAAGGCTACCAGGCCCGGTAGCTATATGTTACGGGTCAGGTGCAGTTGCTGCACCGCCTCTTTCAGCACATCTAGAATGGAAGGGTGCGTGTTTTCCATATAAGGCGCCAGCGCATCCTGATCTACCCATTTGCATTCCTCAATGTCTTCATCCAGTTGGGGAGTCAGTACCGGCTGTTCTGCACTTTTCATTAAAAACCAGTGCGACTCTTTTAAAATCAGCTGGTTGTCCTGGTAATACGTATGGTAGGTAACGGTTAAAGGCTTTTCCAGTTGCACACCCTGCAGGCCGGTTTCTTCTTCCACTTCCCGCACGGCACACTGCTCCAGGTTTTCGCCCTCATCCAGTTTGCCCTTGGGCAAGTCCCATTTGCCTCTTCTGAAAATCAGCAGAAAGGTATTATTGTCGGTATGCACCAGTCCGCCGGCCGCCTGAATCAGCACCATCTTTTGTTTCAACACTTCCATTACTTGTTCTACATCCGGGTGCTGGTAAATACCACCCTTCACTTCAGGCTGCTGCATCTGCCGGATCATGTCTTCCACCCAAGCTTCTTTCAGCTCGGGATAAAAAACAACGCCCGGTTGTTCTTTTAAGGCTTTTACGGCTTCGGTTTCCGTGTCACAAACAATGAGTTGCTTGTTATTAAAATAAATGGTTTTGTGCATGTGCAAATGTAGTAAGTAGGGTGCTATCGGTCCATAGGCTGCCGCCACAATCTCTTTGAGAATAAATGGCGGGTTTCAAATACCTTTGCCGCATCATGACAGATGCCATTGTAACAGCGGAAAAACTATTGCAGGTTCAGGCCGTAAAACTGAGTCCGGAACAACCTTTTACCTGGGCCAGCGGATGGAAGAGCCCTATTTATTGCGACAACCGAAAAATCCTTTCACACCCTTTTGTGCGGGATTTTATCAAAAGCGAATTGTGTAATATAGTGTTTGAAAGGTTTCCGGAAGCAGAACTGGTAGCCGGAGTAGCTACAGCGGGTATTGCCTGGGGTGCTATGGTAGCCGACCAGTTAAAGCTGCCCTTTATCTATGTGCGTCCCAAACCCAAAGAACATGGACTAGGCAACCAGATAGAAGGTGAGTTCAAAAGGGGGCAAAAGGTGGTGGTAATAGAAGACCTGATCTCTACCGGTAAAAGCAGCCTGCAGGTCGTGGAGGTACTAAAACAACAAGGCGTGGAAATACTGGGGATGGTGTCTATTTTCAATTATGGCTTTCAAACCGCGGTAGACGCCTTTGAAAAAGCAGGCGTGCCGTACTACTCCCTGACCGATTATGCTTCCCTGCTCACACTGGCCCAGCGCCAGGGCATCGTAGCCGAACAGCATCAGGAAGTTTTGTTAAAATGGCGGCAGGACCCGGCAAACTGGAGCGGTGTTGCTTAAATTCGTAATCAAAATACCTGTTATATGAAAAGATTCATGCTTTCCCTTTTTGCCACCCTGCTGATAGGATTTGCGGCTTCGGCCCAGGTAAAAGCGGTACAGACCGTTAAGATCAGTACGCCTACAGTGCAGTGTAATATGTGCAAGAATAAGATTGAAACTTATTTAAAACGCTATGATGGCGTTCACACCATTAACGTAAACGTAAAGAAGAAAGAAACCGTCGTTAAATACATTACAGACCGTATTAACGAAGAAGAAATCAAAACCGCCATTGCCAATGCCGGCTATGACGCCAATGAAATTGCCGCTAACCCGGACTCTTACAAGCGGCTCCCCAAGTGCTGCAAAAAACCGGAAGACGGTGGGGGCATGCCACAATAAAATTAATTGAAGAATCCAGCTGCGGCTGGATTTTTTAATAGGTTTAAGTCCAGGGTATGCCTGCCCTGGTAATTGATGTCTTTTGAAATAAACACACCTGCCTTACCCACCTTCACCGAACCATTGGCTTTTACCAACACTTCTTTGCCGGCCAGTTTCTGCAGGTTGGAACTGATGGCCTGCTGCCACGAAATTTTTCCTTCCATGGGTATAGAAAATTCCGATCCGGGATTAACGGTAATGGCATCCGGCTGTATGAACTTGCCTAGATAGATGCTATCCACATAAAAATCCAAAGCTGCCTCTTTGACACTTACCCCAAATTTGTTCGGATTAAAATAGGTAGCACTGAACCCAACTACCGCCTGCTGCAGACCCAGGCTTTTTAATCCGAAATGTTCCAGTCTCCTGAATTGAGGGTCCTGCACCCGGTCGCAGGAGGTAAGTAAGCCAACCAAAAAGAACAGGAAGAGAAAAGGGATGAAGCGCTTTTTCATGGTGCAATACTAACACAAAAATTGTGCATGTACCGGAAAATCGGCTCAGATCACCACAAAATAACATGCTAAATTTTGTAGTAATTCACACCTAAATAAAGCTTCAAAAGAAAACCAAGTTTATTAGCACTATTGTAATCATCTAAATGACTCTTTTTCAGCCTATATTAATAAAACACTTCTAGTTTTATTTCAATTATAAGCATTGATATTTCATGAGAAATTGAATTTTACTACGTCCAAAAACAACAATAGAATACCACAACACATTACTATGATAATCAAATACATAAGCCTAGTTAATTGAAAAACTTTTTCATTTGGAATTAACATTACCAATTTTTACAAAATGCTGTAAGGGATTTTTTTATTTTAACCTTTAATTTTTCTTTTACGCCTCCTGGGTTAATAAAAATGTAGCTGGCAAAAAGGCCTGTTAGAACCCGTTTGCGGACATTCGGCATTCATGCTGTTTTTTGGTTCTTTATGAGATTGTGCCTTGGCTGGACGAGAAATGTATCTTTCAACGATAGGAAATCGAAACCTATGAAGATGAGACAATCTGTCTTGTTCAATCCTTAAAGGGTGCAAGTAGTAATGATTTTACTAATCAAGAAGTTTATGGAAAATTAGCAGGATTTCAACATGCCGGCGTTCCCTCAAGGGCATTCGCATCTTGTCTTGGAGGCGTTAAACAAGGGTACTTTTAATGAATTTCATATGGGTTTTAAAAGAAGTTTTGTTGACTGGACAACATAAAAACTTTCAACAAAAACCCTTTCAAAACCCCATATGAATGAATCTGTAAATTCAGATATCCAACAAAAAAGCTCCTGAATGATCCAGGAGCTTTTAAATAAGGGGAGGGGAAAGGGTTTAAAGGCGAATGACCTTTTTATCACGTATCAGGTTGATGGAATCAATCTTATTACGCAGATTTTCTTTCATTAATATCACCTCATAAACGGAAGCATCCGGAACGGGCAGCACAGTAGTACCATGTGCACTGGCTTTGGCATCTGCCTTTTCCAACTGAATCAGCACCTCATTATAGACATGCTGCAGGCTATCCAGTTGAATATCCACCAGGGCCTGGTTCAGATTGGCGTTTATCTTGTTCCAGTTCATGTTGTTAAACTCTAGCTTCATTTTCTTTTCCAGGTTCTTCCAATCCAGTTTTTCCAACTCTTTCAAATACTCATGCCGGGCCACCTTTTTTTCTCTTTCAGTCATCCCGTCTGCAATGCTTTTTTCCACCTCCTGCCATTGGGTAGTGGTCAGCACTTTCTTGGTAGCTTCCAGGGTAGACTGGATCTGCTCTTTTTCATCCGGAGTTACTATAGCATCGGCTTCGTCAAAGGCAACCGGTATCACCTGCTCCATCACATCATCCTGCGGCGGGGGCACCTCGGCAATCAGTTCTTCATTTTTGCAGGATGCTTTCTCTTTAGCGGCCATCATTTTATGAGGAGCCACTTCGGATGCATGAGTTGGTTTTCCTTTTTCCTTTGTAGCCTTGGCCACCTGCACTACTTCTTCATAATCTACCGCATAGAATGGGTTTTCAAAAGAAGCCAGGTCCAGGTTCTTACTGCTTTGCGTTTGCTGATGAACAAAAAACAGGGAGTTCAGGAAAATAACCAGCAGCACGGTGGTCATCATGCCGGCAAAATGGGTAAAGCTAAAAGAAGGCTTTTTTTCCAGGCCTACGATTTTTTCAATGCGGTTCAGCAGGTGTTTTTTACCTGCTGCCCCAATGGCCAGTACCGATGCGGAGGTGGCATTTTTTTCAAGGGTGAGCAAAGCCGAAGCATAGCTGATCTTATCATATTCAAACTGCAGCACCAGTTCATCGCAGCATTTTTCCCGCTCGGCTTCAATGGCCGCCACAAACTTTTTGATGAAAGGGTTGAAATAAAACAGGGTCTGCAGCAGGTTGATAATAAAGTTGATCAGGTAATCAAAGCGCTTGATGTGGGAAAGCTCGTGCAGCAAAACCGCTTCTACCTGTTGGGTGGTAAGGCCGTTGAGCGCCGCCACGGGCAATAAAATGATGGGTTTGAGATACCCAATGGTGACCGGTGAGTTAATCAGTTGTGATATAAACACCTGCACCGGCCGCTTGATGCCCAGCCGGCCGGCCACTTTAGACACAAACAGCCGGTACTCCAGGCTGGATTTTTCCAGGCCGTGCTTTTTCAGGTAGTTTATGTACTGCCAGTTTTTAAACAGCCGGTAGGCCGGTACAATCAGCAGCAGCAGGTAGGCGATGGAAGCCGACGACAAAATCAGCTGCCAAGTGCCGGAAGTAGGGGCCAGGGTATGCCGGGAAGCCAGCAGGGTGCCGCTGGTACCCTGGAGGTAATACACCAAAAAAGTATAGATATACCAGCCAAAGCCCAGGCTCAGGCCGGTTAAGGCCGCTGCATATTTACTGCCGGATGATAAACGGAAAAGATGCTGTGCCACCACAAAAACCAACCACAACAAAGCCATCTGCCAAAAGCTGTTCAAGGTAGCCCAGCCCAGTGCTTGCAAAAAAGCCGATTGGCTCCATTCAGCCATATTATTGTTTTTTGAGGTTGTCTAATAGCGTTTGAATTTGTTCAATTTCTTCCGCACTAGCCTTGCCCTCACCACTGCCTAATGCCTGCAGCACCAGCTGGGTGGAGGATCCGCCAAAAAGCGAATCGATCATTTTGGTCAATAAATGTTTTTGCGTTTTTTCTTTGTTGACAGCCGCCTGGTAAACGTGGGTCCGCATGGATTCGTCTCTTTTAACCAGGCCTTTTTCATGCATGATCTGCATCAGCTTTAAGGTAGTGGTATAGCCTACGTCCTTTTGCCGTGCCAGTTCTTCATGCACTTCGCGTACCGTAGCCAGTCCCTTCATCCACAGGATCTGAAGGATTTCCAGCTCACTTTCTGTTGGTTTTACGTATTTGGGTTGTGCCATAGTGAAAGATTTCTGATCGAATATACGATCTCTTTCGTATAGTGTATACTAAATTAGTGCAATTTAAATTTCTTTAACATTGAATCCTCCTTCAATGGCTTATGAAAAGGATAACCGGCATTTCTATACTTAATATATAGCCACTCATCTGAACAGGTGCCGGCCGGCAATGGGGAATGAATTTGATTTTCCTTCCAACAGAAAAAGAACTCTTAGGCTTCAAGGTTACAAAATTTATAACCGCTCCATTAGTAACAGCCTTTTCACAGCAGATGGGTTTTTAAAAAAAGTTGGTGTTCAGGGCAATAAAATTT
>JAEWAC010000172.1 GCA_023391895.1 Bacteroidota bacterium | reverse complement strand
TGCTTTTCGTACAGGCTGTAGATGTCCTTGCGGGAGATCACATTGATCTTGGCGTTCCAGTCTTTGTACAAACCTTCCAGGGCCTGCAACTGGGCCAATTGCTGCGCATTGAAGTCAGAAAAATATTTGGTAACAATTTCCATTCAAACAATTTGAGAATTCGAAGATTTGAAAACGAGTGGTGGTTCCTGAAAATCCATTTTCAAATTTTATTTCCAGCTTTTGCCGGGCTTGCGCCACAAAGCAGGGGCAAAGATGATGTAATAAACGCACATCCACACATCCAGCAGCGGAAACCACTTCCACAGGTCGGCTTCCCCCAGCTTTTGCGCCGCTTTTTTCAGCACCACGCCTTTTACCGCCAGGCCCATCACAAAAGGAATCAGCGACCAGCGCCAGTCGAAAAATATAATGGAAAGAATAAACAACAGGTAAAACAGCACCTGCGAAGCGGAGTACAAGCCCAGCAAAAACCGGTGCGATCTTTTATAATATTTACCCGTGGTAAAATGCCGCTTTTTTTGGCGCACCCAGTCTTTCCAGGTTCTTTTCGGCATCGATAACGTAAAGGCATCAGGGTCTAAAACAATAGCGGTGTTGTTTTTATGGGCTACTTTATTAATAAACAAATCGTCATCACCGCCGGGCAGGTGGTTGATGGATGAAAAGCCTTTATTGCGGAAAAACAGCTCTTTGCGGTACGATAAATTTCTGCCCACCCCCATATAAGGCAGGCCGGTAAGGGCAAAACCAAAGTATTGCAGGGCGGTATGAAAGGTTTCCCAACGAATGATTTTATTGAGCACACCCGGCAGTTTGTGGTAAGCACCATAACCCAGCACCACTTCAATACCGGGCGCAAAAGCTTCCTGCATTTTGGCTACCCAGTGTTCACTGGCGGGGGTGCAATCGGCATCGGTCAGCAATAAAATCTCGTGCTTCGATTCTTTGATGCCAATGGAGAGCGGGAACTTTTTGCCAGGCAGCCATTTTGTTTCCTGCTCCAACGCTACAATTTGCAGTTGCCTGAATTTTTTTTGCAGTTCGGCCAAAACATACTTGCTGTCGTCCAGCGAGTTGTCGTTGACTACAATCACTTCGTGGGTGGTAGGGTAGTGCTGTACCAATACGCCTGGCAGGTTGCGGGCCAGGTTTTCGTCTTCGTCGCGGGAGCAGATGACGACCGAAACCGGGTGGGTTTGGGAGTGCTCCCGGGGCGGGGGCGTATAAAGGGCTACCGGGCGAAACACAACGATATAATAAATGATTTGAATCAGTGTAACGGCCGTAAACAAGCTAAAAAGCAGCAGCCCCCAGTTCATAAGCATGAGGACGAAGATAAGCGTCAGAATAATTACTCGTACGGTAAGGGTTTCACAAAAATTTGGAAGGCTCAACTACCACGGGCGGCGTAACTTGCGCACCTTATGTCCGCATTACAATTTGAGCTAATAAAAACCGACGACAGGAGCAAGGCCCGGGCCGGGAAAATTACCACCGACCATGGCGTGATTGAAACCCCCATCTTTATGCCGGTGGGTACCATTGGCAGTGTAAAAGCCGTCACCCAACAGCAACTCAAGGAAACCGTACAGGCGCAGATTATTTTAGGCAACACCTACCACCTGTACCTGCGGCCGGGCATGGACACCATGCAGGCGGCCGGCGGTCTGCACCGCTTTATGAACTGGGACCGCCCCATCCTTACCGACAGCGGCGGCTTCCAGGTGTTTTCGCTGGCGGCCAACCGCAAGATCAATGAAGAGGGGGTGATGTTTCAAAGCCATATCGACGGCAGCAAGCACCTGTTTACGCCGGAAAAAGTAATGGACATCGAGCGGACCATTGGCGCCGATATTATGATGGCGTTTGACGAATGCCCGCCGGCCAACAGTACCTACAAATATGCGCTGGATTCTATGAACCGAACCCACCGCTGGCTGGACCGCTGCTTTAAACACTTTAATGCTACGCCTGATAAATACGGCCATACGCAAAACCTGTTTCCGATTGTACAAGGGGCGGTATACCACGACCTGCGCAAGGCTTCGTGCGAGTACATTGCTTCCAAAGAAGCCACCGGCAATGCCATTGGCGGCCTGAGCGTAGGCGAGCCGGAGCCGGTGATGTACGAGATCTGCGAACTGTGCTGCGAGTACCTGCCCACACAAAAGCCGCGCTACCTGATGGGTGTAGGTACCCCGTGGAATATACTGGAATGCATCGCACTAGGTGTAGATATGTTTGACTGCGTGATGCCGACCCGCAACGGCCGTAATGCCATGCTGTTTACCACCAAAGGCATTATTAATATCGACAACAAAAAATGGGAGCAGGATTTTTCGCCTATTGATGACGGGCTGGACAGCGAGGTGGGGCACTATTACAGCAAAGCCTATGTACGGCACCTGTTTAAGGCCGGCGAAATCCTGGGGCTGACCATTGCCTCCATGCAAAACCTGGCTTTTTACCTGTGGCTGGTAAAAGAAGCCCGTAAGCACATACTGGCCGGCGACTTCCTGAGCTGGAAAGCCGAAATCGTGCCGGTGCTGAAAACGAGGCTATAGGGTTTTGAGATAATTAAAAATGAAAAATGTAAAATGAAAAAAAGGAGTGTCTGGAGGCACAGGGTTTCCTTTTTACATTTTACATTTTTCATTTTGCATCAAGTGGTCTTACTTCAGCTTGAGCACCGGCCGCAGTTTGTAGTCGCCGGAACCTTCTTTTTTTACGGACAGGGCGGCGTCAAAATCAACCAGCAGGCTTTCTGTTTCTTCATCCAGGGTTTTATGGATTTTTAGTTTCAAGCCCGACTCGGAACCGCTGGGAATGGTGAGCGGGTAAGTGGTGCCGCCTTCGGTAATGGTATTGTCGGCGCCCAGTATCAGCCTGACTTCCTTAATGGTGCCTTGTGGAAACGTGCCGGTGCCAATGAGGGTGTCTATACCATTCTGCAGCTTCAGCAGATCGTAAACGCCGGCCCGGGTTTCTAGGTTGCGCCAGCTGACGCTGTCGTCCGCCATTTTGATCTGCACCTGCTTCAGGTCGATGTTAACTTCGTCATAGGTGGCAGGTGCATCGGTCAGGCGCAGGTGAAGGGTAGACTGTCCGCCTTCTTTTTGGCAACTAATGAATGCAAGGGTGGTGAACAGCATGCATGCAGCAACTGTTTTCATTTTCATGGTACGGTAGTTTTATAAAGCATCAGACGCCGCCGGTTAAAAAAAGTTTAAAGAAGTGTGAATAAACTTTAAAACCCCATGTGGTTGGTCGTTGATAAAAGTTGACGGATGATAGTTGACAGCCGGAAAGACTTTCAAAAATCAATAGGGTGGAGAGGAAGGTCATGAAAAATGTAAAATGAAAAAAGAGAGCAGCATGTGTTTTTAACCATTTACCTCACCCTCTTGTCCCTCTCTTGAGGGAGAGAGAGGCCAAACAGTAGATATTCATTTGCAGCTTTAAAATGAACGTATGGGCATTTGAACCATTCCGGGCCAAAGGTGTACAAGCTATCAACTTCTTCAAAAACCCATATCGAAAAAGTGACCACTGGTAGTTGATCGTTGATGGAAAGAAAGTCTTTCAAAAACCCATAAAGCCACTATCTGCAAAATCCTTTTCCAATCCGTGAAATCCGCGATCTAACTCGTGAACAAGTGAACTGGTGAACTTAAAACTAAAGACTTAAAACTTCAACTTTTCCTCACTCCAGATCGTCTTCCCACTCCAGTATATAATTGCCGATGTGTTTTTTGTTTTCCCGGATCTTACGTTTTTGGTTGGTGTATTTAACCAGGCCAATGATAATGATGAAGGCCGATAAGGTCCAAAAAATGATGGCCAACAGCAGGCCGTTACGCAGGTCCAGCACTTCGTTAAAAGTAATGCCGGCAATAGAAAAATAAAGCCCCGTGCGAATAAAAGAAAGAAAGGTGCGATCATTAGCCATTTCGGTGCGTTCGATGGCCAGCTTCTCGCGCAGGATCAGGTCTTTATTTACAGGGTTGTTGCTCATGCTGTGTACGAAGTTAACAAATGCCCAACAGCCAACCAGAAGCCGAAGGGTGCCACGCAACCAAAGCCCTACCGATGTACTGCAGCCGGTTTCCCAAAAAGTTATCATTTCTTTGCAAACACCTTTCTAAATAATGGTGTTATTTCGCGATATGTTAACCCGGCTGGATTGGTATATACTAAAAAAGTTTTTTGTCACTTTTATTTTTTGCATGTTGCTGTTTACGGTCATTGCCGTAGCCGTGGACAGCAGCGAAAAAACCGATGACTTTGTAAAGGCCGGACTCTCCACCAAGCAAATCATTACCGAATACTACGTGGGCTTTGTGCCTTTTATCTGGGGCCTGCTGTACCCACTGTTTGTGTTTATTGCCGTTATTTTTTTTACTTCTAAAATGGCCCTGCAGTCGGAGGTGATTGCCATTTTGGCCAGTGGTACTACCTACAACCGCTGGCTGCGGCCGTATTTTGTAGGCGGGGTGATCTTTGCGCTGGGGCTGTGGCTGGCCAACCGATACGGCATTCCGCGGGCCAACGAGGTGCGCAGTAGCTTTGAGTCAAAATACCTGGATAAAAACAAGTTTCAGGTCAGCAGTAATTATTATATGCGGGCCGATACCAACACCTACGTGGGTGTAAAGGATTACGATACGGCCAGCAAGGCGGCCAACTCCTTTTTCATGGAGCGCATTCGCAACCATAAAGTGTATTACAACTTGCGGGCAGATAATATCCGTTGGGATGACTCGGCCCAAAACTGGTTGTTGATTAATGCGGTGGAGCGGCACATCGACAGCATGAAGGAAACGGTAAAAATGCATCCGCAAATGCACATCAGCCTCAACCTGAAGCCTACCGACCTGCGCCGCGATGAGTATTTGAAAGACAAGCTGACCACTCCCGAACTGATTCAGTTTATCAAGGCCGAAGAAGAACGCGGTATAGAAGGCCTAAACACCCTGAAGGTAGAGCAGCACCGCCGCACGGCCACGCCTTTTACCGTACTGATCTTAACCTTTATTGGAGCGGTGGTGGCCGGCCGCAAAACCCGGGGCGGCAGCGGCCTGCACCTGGCCATTGGCATTGGCCTGGCAGCGGCCTTTATCCTGTCCGACCGGTTTTCAACTGTATTTGCGGTCAAAGGCAACCTGCCCCCGCTGATTGCCGCCTGGATCCCCAACCTTGTATTCAGCCTCATTGCCCTGAACATGTACCGCAAGGCGCCTAAATAAACTTCTCATTATACCCTACAAGTTGTGCCGCCATTTTTTTGTGGCACCATGTGCATTGTATAACTTTAGGGCTTTACAAATATCCCTATCAAACTGAAAAATTGAAACCAAATGGGCATTATAAAAGACAGGTTTAAACAAAAGGCTGATGTTGTAGCAGCAGAAATAAAGGAGCTTTTAAAAGAACACGGTAACAAAAAAATTGGTGAAGTACAGCTGGCGCAGGTATACCAGGGTATGCGGGGCATAACCGGACTGGTAACCGAAACCTCGCTGCTGGATGCACAGGAAGGTATCCGCTTCAGAGGCTACTCCATCCCGGAGCTGCAGCAAAAGCTGCCCAAGGCCGAAGGGGGTACCGAGCCGTTGCCGGAAGGGCTGTTTTATTTGATGCTGGTGGGTGACTTGCCAACAGAGGCCGATGCGCAAACCATTACCGATTTGTGGCAGCGCCGCAGCCATGTTCCCAACCACGTGTTTGCTACCATTGAGGCCTTGCCTGCAGCTACCCATCCCATGACGCAGTTTGTAGTAGGGGTTATGGCTTTGCAGACCGAAAGCCAGTTTGCCAAGCGCTATGCCGCCGGCATGAACAAAAAAGACTATTGGGATGCTGCTTTTGACGATACCATGGACCTGATTGCCCGCCTGCCGCGGATTGCCGCTTACATCTACCGCCGCAAGTACAAAGGGGGCGATCATATTCAGCCCAACGGACTGCTGGAC
>JAEWAC010000158.1 GCA_023391895.1 Bacteroidota bacterium | reverse complement strand
TTCATCTTTTTGCGTGCTATGCGTAGTTACTAAAGGCTAGGGTATCCCGCTACGCAATCCCTAAAGCAATAAGAGTCTGAAGCTATCGCGGGATAAGGCGCTGCACCAGTCTGGCTGCCCTCCTTTTTTGATTTTGCCTTTTTACTTTTGCCTTCTGCTTTCAGCCTTTCGCCTTCTGCTTAATCCTCTTAATCTCCCCTAATCATGGTTCAGACAATCCGTGCAATCTACGATCTAACTGGTGAACTGGTGAACTCGCGAACCTTAAACTTTAAACCTTAAACACCCCCACTCCCCCGCCCCGGTCTTTTAACTTTTGTCCTGAATGTTTTACGCTTAATTTAGTCCCTTCCCTATTTTTGCCTGTCCCGCAGAAAAATGGGGCTTTAAAAACCAACCAATCTCTCGTATGACGTTTAAAAAGATCAACAACATTACCGGATGGGTAATTTGTATCGCTGCCTGCTTAGTGTACATTCTTACGGCTGAGGCCACCGGCTCTTTCTGGGATACCGGCGAATTTATTGCCAGCGCCGACAAACTGCAGTTGCCGCACCCCCCCGGCGCGCCACTGTTTGTATTACTGGGCCGCTTCTTTATCATTCTTTTTGGCAGTGCTACCAATCCGGCTTTTGCCGTTAATATGATGAGTGCCATAGCCAGCGGCTTTACCATCTTGTTCCTTTTTTGGACCATTACCCATTTTGCCCGCAAGCTGATGGTTGGCTTTTTAGATGAACCTACCCCGCCCCAAACCTATACCATTATCGCGGCCGGTATTGTAGGGGCTTTGGCTTATACGTTTACCGATTCGTTCTGGTACAGTGCCGTGGAAGGCGAGGTGTATGCCCTTTCTTCTTTCTTTACCGCCCTGGTGTTCTGGGCCATTCTTAAGTGGGAACGGGCCGACGTCTATGCCGGTGGTGACCAACGCCTGAAAGCCCATGCCGACCGCTGGATCATCTTTATCTTTTTTATGATGGGACTGTCCATTGGCGTGCACCTGCTCAACTTATTGACCATCCCGGCTATTGTTATGATCTACTACTTCCGCCGCTATAACTACACCCGCAAAGGAGCCATCTGGGCCTTTCTCATCGGGTGTCTCATTACCGGTGTGGTGCAGGTAGCCGTTATCCAGTGGACCGTAAAATGGGCCGGCAAGTTCGACATCTGGGCCGTTAACGGCTTTGGCCTGCCTTTCTTTTCCGGTTTTATCTTCTTCTTTATACTGCTGGGTGCATTAATCTGGTTTGGCTTCCGCAAGGCAGCGCAAAACGGTTGGTCGTTTTTGCGCCTGGGCTTATGGTGTTTTGTGTTTATGATGATTGGCTACTCTACCTATGTAACCACGCTGATCCGCTCCAACGCCAACCCAGCCATTGACATGAACAATGTAGACAACCCCATGAGCCTTGTATACTACCTGGGCCGCGAGCAGTATGGATCGGCTCCCCTGGTATACGGACCACATTTTCAGGCCGAGTACGAGCGGGACGAAACCGGCCAGGTAAAGATCAAGGAAGGCGAAATGAAATACAGCAAAGGCCCGGATTCTTATATTGAAATGGGTCGTTCGCAGGAGCCCGAGTTCCGCAGCGAAGACAAACAGCTGTTTCCCCGAATCTGGGACCGGAGCAATGACCAGAGCCATGCCGACTTTTATGCCGACTGGCTGAACCTGGGCCGCCAGCAAAACCCCCAAACCGGCGAAACCATGTATGAAGCCCCCACCTATGGCGACAACATACAATGGTTTATTACCTACCAGATGGGCTTTATGTACTGGCGCTATTTTATGTGGAACTTTGCCGGCAAGCAAAACGACCTGCAGGGTTTTGGCAACAAACGCGACGGCAACTGGATCAGCGGGGTACCGTTCATAGACAATGCCCGCCTCGGCGACCAGTCCAAAATGCCGGAGGCGCTGCAAAAAAACAAAGCCAACAACAAACTGTACTTTTTACCCTTTATCCTGGGTATTTTAGGTTGTGTGTTCCACTTCCTAAAAGACCGCCGCGACTGGATCGTTACCTTCCTGCTGTTCTTTTTTACCGGTTTTGCCATTGTGCTCTACCTCAACCAGCCGGGTAACCAGCCCCGCGAGCGAGATTATGCCTACGTGGGTTCGTTTTATGCGTTTGCCATCTGGATTGGCCTGGCTGTCGTGTCTCTGGTACGCATGGCCCGCGAAAAAGCAGACAAAGAAACCTTTACCAACACGCTGCTATACGGTAGCATTGCCACCTTTATCATAGTCATGCTCAGCAACACCACCACCACTTTTGGCGGTGCCGTTATCTCTTCCCTGGGCGCCGCGGTGATGTTTGCAGCTTTTACTGCCCTGGCTACTTATGCCATCCGCGCTTTATCGGGCGGTGGCACCAACGGACGCATGGCTGTGCTGAGTGCTTTTGCCATTTGTATGATAGCGCCGGTCCTAATGGGCTTTCAGGAGTGGAACGACCATGACCGCAGCAAAAAAACACTGGCACCGGACATGGCCCGCAACTACCTGGAAAGCTGTGCCCCCAATTCCATTTTATTTACGTTTGGCGATAACGATACCTATCCCCTGTGGTTTGCGCAGGAGGTGCAAGGGGTTCGTCCGGACATCCGTATCATCAACACCAGCTTACTGGGTATTGACTGGTATGTAAACCAGTTGCGCTATAAAGTAAACCAAAGCGACCCCATTGATGTGATCTGGACGCCGGAGCAATTGCGCGGCCTGGGATATATTATGTACCGTCCGCAGGGCGCACAGGACCGCTACTACCCGCTTTACGACGTAATGTCGAAAGTGATTGGCACCCAGAACCCCATTTCCACCTTCCCGGTACGCAAGTTTACCATTCCGGTAGACCGGGCAGCGGCGCAGCAGTTGGGCGTCGTTAATCCTACCGATACGGTTTATTCCGAAATGCAGATTGAAATTCCGCAAAACCGGAGCTACCTGACGCTGGACCAGCTGACGATTTTAAATATCATTGCGGCCAATAACTGGAAGCGGCCCATCTATTTCACCTCGCCTTACGGTGAGCTGGGCTTTGGCCAGTTCCTGCGCAAAGATGGCCTGGTGTACCGTTTGGTGCCGGTAAAAAATAATTTTCCGCAGCAAAACTGGATCATTGACCAGGCACTGAGAGGCTCATCTATCCGCGATAACAATACCGATGTGATGTACAACAACCTGATGACCCACTACCGTTTTGGCGGTGCCAATAAACCCGGCGTTTACTTTGATGAAGAAAACCGCCGCCACTTGTTGAGCATCCGTTCGGTGTTTGGCGAAGCAGCCGGTAACCTGGGCGACCAGGGCCGCAAGCAGGAAGCCGTGAACCTGCTGGAAAAAGCAGAAAAAGGCATCAGTACCGAAAACCTGCCTTACGCCATGCCGGGCCGCATCAACTCGCACAACCAAACGGCCCTGTTGTACCTGGAGGCAGCTTACAAAGCCGGACATACCACCCTGGCTCAAAAAGTAAGCAGCGCCATCCGCAAAGACCTGCAGGACCAGAAAGCCTATTACGAT
>JAEWAC010000136.1 GCA_023391895.1 Bacteroidota bacterium | reverse complement strand
GTAGTGTTTCGCCTGCCCCTGTTTCGCCTGGTGGTTGATAAAAATGAACCTAAAGGATGGGGCGTGATGCCCACGGTACCGGCCCTGCCTTCAATGGAGGCCATTCGTCGCAATGCCGATTTTAAAACCGAAAAAGTATACGAGCTGATCAAAAGCCAAGCACCCAAGCAACGTTTCTGATAAAAAGGGTGTCAAACTCCTAAACAACTCCAAAACATCGCATGAAAAGACTGCTGCTGCCCATATGGATACTGTTATTGTTCGCTAGTTGCCAAAAGGAAGACCAGCAGCCCGCTATCCGCTGCATGGACGGCCTCATTCGCTGGGAAGGTGAACCTGCTGCCGACGGCCTGGGCTGGACCGTACGAAGGGCCGAAGGCGACGCCTGGCCCATACCATATGTATTGGATAACCTGCCGGCCGAGTTCCGGCAAGACAGCCTGCCGGTCAATATCTGCATTTACAAAACCGACGAAAAGCTCCACTGCCAGTGTGCCCAGCCGATGGACAAGTACCGCATCACCTCCATTCAAAGGCGTTAAGTAAAGATTTCAAAGCGATCGGCATCGCGCCAGAACGGAAACTTTTCTCTTACCTGTTGCAGGTGGTCTTTTTGCAGCGTAATTGTAAATACATCTTCTGCATCCGCTTTATGGTACAACACTTCACCTAAAGGATCCACCACCATGCTGTCGCCGCTGTGGTAAATGTCGTTGCCGTCGTTGCCCACGCGGTTGACCCCAATCACATAGCTCTGGTTTTCGATCGCCCTGGCCTGCAGTAAGGTTTTCCAGGCATGGCTGCGGCGCTGCGGCCAGTTGGCCACATTAATTAAAATATCATATTCAGGCTCCTGCTCCGGACCCAATTGCTGGCGGGCCCAAACGGGAAACCGCAGGTCATAACATACCTGTAAAGCTACCTTGAAACCGTTGACAGAGGCCACAAAGCGCTGGCTGCCCGCGGTATAATGCTGGTCTTCGCCGGCAAAGGCAAAGCGGTGGCGCTTGTCGTAAAAGCCGTATTGCCCGTTGGGCAGCATCCAGATGAGGCGGTTGTAATAATTACCCCCTTCTTCAATGATCGTGCTGCCGGTAAGAATGACTTTTTTAGCGGCAGCCACTTTTTTCATCCATTGTACCGTAGTTCCTTCCATGGTTTCGGCCAGTACTTCCGGCTTCATGCTGAAACCGGTGCTGAACATTTCGGGCAACACCACCACCTGGGTAGGCTGCTGCAGGTCATTGATCTTTTGTTCCAGCATCTGCAGGTTGGCTTCACGGTCTTCCCAGTGCAGGCTGGTTTGAATAAGTGTAAAAGTAACAGACGACATAAGTGCAAGATACTTGATCGCTTATTGAAATAGCCATTACGCCGTAGATTTAAAGAACAATTATGGCTAACCCGTTTCAACATGTAAGTTTTAGAAATATAACCGACTTTCTGGATTACCTGCCGGAGCAGGAACTGGCAATGGTAGAGCGGTTGCGAGACCTGGTGCTGGAATGCATACCCGACTGTAAAGAAAAGCTGGCGTACAATGTGCCTTTTTATTACCGCCATGCCCGCATCTGCTTTATATGGCCCGGATCGGTGCCGTGGGGTAAAATCAAAAAGGGCGTGGAGATAGGCTTTTGCAAGGGCCATTTACTTACCGACAGCAATTACCTCCATGCCGGCACCCGCAAAGAAGTGTATATTAAAACCTTTCAGCACGTAAAGGAAATAGATACCCAGGCCCTGCGGCAGTTGCTGTACGAAGCGGTACTAATAGACGAGGCAACCAAAAAAATGAAAGGCAGGAAACCCTATTAACCGCTACCGGAAACGATACCCCAATTGTATCGTACCATATTTTTGATGGGTCCGCATGGTACGGGCTTCCCGGGTTTGGTAAGTAAAGCCGGCCTGCACCGTATAGCGGTCTTTTGAAAACACCATACCGCACTGCTGACTAAACACATAGGGCTGTATGCCGGTGGTATAGACCTCGCTGTTTTTATTAAACAGGCTGCCCTGCACCGTAGCATTATACACCTGATAGGCAATCCGGGGCTGCAGGTATACAAACCATTCCCACTTTTTTTCCAAACCGGCCTGGCCGGAACTCTGCAGGCGGGCCTCCCACCAGTTGCTGCGGTCACTTTTTTCAAGCACTCCCAGCTTTACCAGCAGGCTGCTGCCGGCCTGTGTCAGTAAGTTGCCGGCCGCTAGCTCGCCGCCGGCGTAGAGCTGTATCCAACGGTCCTGGTGTGTCGGCAACAACCGGTGATAGTAGGCGCCGTGCAGGTTCAGGCCAAAGCCGGAAGGCAACTGGGTTTCCCAGCCGTAAGGATACGGCAGCCCAAAATTCTTATGATGCCAGCGCTGCACCTGTTCGCCCAGGGCAGCCGCCCCCACTACACCGCCTTGCACCTGCCAGCGCCACATATGGCCTTTTGAAGAAAAATAAGCTACCCCACCCTGGATGTACAACAACCCGGTATAAGGCCGGTCCAGCGTACGGGCAAAGGTTACATTGTTGCGATACGGGTTAAAAATGAGCTGGCCCGCTTCGGCGGTAAAAACCTTTTTGCGGATGGTGGCAGTGGTTTTGTCCAAGGCCCGGCTGTACCGGATCATAAAGCCATTGGTATAATAGCGGTCTTTATAGCGAAAGGTGTAATTATCATTTTCGCTAATAAGGGTAAGCTGATGCCGCAGCGGTTTAGGTGGTTGCTGGGCCGCTGTATGTATACAAAAACCCATACAAAGCAGAACCAGTAAGGGTTTAAACAAGCAGTTGGTCATAAGGCCGTAGTACTAAAAGCGGTACAAAATAATACTTAATTTAAAAGTTCCTATACCGGCGCTTCCTGCACTGGGGCGGGTGGTCCCAACTCTTTCAAAACCCCATAGGATCTTTTGAACTGCTAAAGAAGTTTTAAAAAAAAGGAAGCGCATATGAGATTTTGAAAAAGGTTTTACTATATTTGAAGCACACAGTAACTGAATGCAACAATTCTTGAACAATAATTTCTCTAATAATAATCTGAATAATAATATTCGGACCGGGGAAGGTTTTGTTCAATAAAAGATAAACAAAAAGAAATTGAAAAAGCCTTCCGCAAAACCGGAAGGCTTTTTCTTTTAAAAACCCATATCATGTTTTTGAACCACACCAATAATAATAACAATAATAATCTTCCTCCACCCGTGGCGGCTATACTCTTTTGTACCTACAGGCCCGCCACACCAGCGGGCCTTTTTCTTTTTTCATCATCAACTTTTTAAAATAAAAAACAACTTACAACAATGACAACCGCAACAGTATCTACACCGCCTTACAAAAGCCTGCTGGATCAAAGAACCACCGAGCAGGCTATTGAATTTGTCAAAAGCACGTTTGAAAAAGCACTGGCCACCCAACTGGATTTAATGAAGGTATCGGCACCCGTTTTTGTGCTGGACGGCACCGGCCTGAATGACGATTTGAACGGTATAGAACGGCCGGTGGCTTTTCCCGTCAAAAGCTTAAACGACCGGAGAGCCGTAGTGGTGCATTCGCTGGCCAAGTGGAAACGCCTGCGCCTGCAGCAACTGGGCATTGAAGCTGACAAAGGATTGTACACCGACATGAAAGCGTTAAGACCGGATGAGGATTTCAGCCCGCTGCATTCCATTTATGTAGACCAGTGGGATTGGGAAAAACACATTACACCACATCAACGTACTTTACCTTTCCTGCAATCGGTTGTCAAAAACATCTATGCTGCTTTGAGAGAAACCGAAGCCGCCGTGTGCAAGCGCTACCCGCAAATACAGCCGGTGTTACCTGATGCGATTACTTTTATTCATGCAGAAGATCTGTTGCAGCAATACCCCGACCTCACGCCTAAACAAAGAGAAAGCGAAGCTGCAAAAACCTATGGTGCCGTTTTTATTATCGGCATTGGTGGTGCCCTTAGCCATGGCGAACCGCACGACGGCCGTGCCCCGGACTATGACGACTGGAGCACCGAAACCACTGAAGGCTACAAAGGTTTGAATGGCGACATCCTGGTATGGAACCCGGTACTGAAATCCGCCGTTGAACTTTCTTCCATGGGCATACGCGTAGATAAAGATGCCTTGCTGCGGCAACTGGCCGAAAGGGATTGCCTGGAGCGTACGCACCTGATGTTTCACCAGCAGTTACTCACCGGTGCCCTGCCGCAAAGCATTGGCGGTGGTATTGGCCAGTCCCGCACCTGTATGTTTTTCCTGCGTAAAGCCCACATCGGTGAAGTGCAGGTCAGCATCTGGTCGGATGAAGTGGTGGAGCAGTGTGCGGCGCAGGGAATTGAGTTGTTGTAAAATACCAGTTCACGAGTTCCAATGTTCACGGGTTCACAAGTTGAATGCTTTCCCTCAACTTGTGAACCCGTGAACATTGGAACTATTCTTTTGTTGATAACTGGTTTACGGAAGCGGTAACTAACTCAGGCTCGTAGCCCCTTTGCAACAGAAAGTCCATGGTTTTCTTTTTGCGTACCAGGTATTGCTCGCCTTTGAGCGATTCGTATTTTTTTTCGGCCAGGTGGTGTAGCGTTTTGAGATAATCTTCTTCGTTGATGGATTGTAAAGCCTTGCGGATGCAATAGTCACTGACCTGCTTTTCTTTTAAGCCATAGTAAATTTTTTTGCGCCCCCATTCTTTCAGGCGAAACTTGCCGCCGGCATAATGAATGGCAAAGCGTTCTTCGTTCAAATAGTCATCTTCAATCAGCGAAGCTACAATTTCGTCGTGCTCGGCTTTGCGCACACCCAGGTCCCACAGCTTTTGAATTACCTCGTGGTGGCTGCGCTCCTGGTAAGCGCAATAGTGTCGCAGCTTTTGCAGCGCCTGTTCTTTGGTTAGAAATTTTTTTTGCATGGTGATTTTAAAAAGTTCCAAAGTTCACCAGTTCACGGGTTCACGAGTTGAAAGGCTGTTTACAACAACTTGTGAACTCGTGAACATTGGAACTCGTGAACTATTCTTCCAACAACTCCCGGCACCCGTATTCTTTCTCCAGCAACTGGTCGTAATGATCGGCTTTTTGAAACAGGTCGCGAAACATTTCAATGCCGTTTTCTTTCGTCATATCCAGGTCGTACATAATGCAGGATAACACAATGCTTTGTTTGACACAACTCAGCACCAGGCTGTCCAGGTGGTGGTTTTCTTCGAGCAGAAATTTGTACAGCGGCTTGATGCGGGTGGTGTCTGCCGGCAACTGGCACAGGTAAGCATCGCCGGCCACAAAAAAGTTTTCGGGATTGTAATTGATCTTGATCTTGGCGGCACCTTCTCTTACGGTCCAGTTGTTTACCCCATCCCGCGCCAGCTTTACGTCTTTGCCCAGTTCGGTTAAAATTTCCTCCACCGTTTTGGCAATGCCTACCGGCTTGGACTCCCGCTCCGGCATTTGCGGCAGCTTTACTTCCGTACCGCAGAAAGGACAATATTTTCCATATTCTATATTGCTGGGCAGCACCAGGTAATCGCAGCTGTGGCAACGGGTAGAGGGTTCGCCGCGGTGGGGCGTATACATGCTCAAGGCTTCGCGCAGATAACTCACCGGCAGGGCAAAGCCCAGGTTATCGCCACCGCGGATAATAAAGGAGTTCACGCCAATCACCTCTCCTTGTTTGTTTACCAGCGGACCACCACTATTGCCAGGATTAATAGCAGCATCAATTTGAATATAGCGAATGCCATCGCGAATGCGGTCGGCCTTGGAGATCACGCCCTGCGTGGCCGTATAATTGAGCCCGAACGGATGACCGATGGCCACTACCACATCCCCATCTTTTACCTCTTCGTACTGGCCCAGTTTGATTTCGGGAATTTGCACTTCCAGTGGTGGTTGCAAAAAAGCCAGGTCGTGCTTTTTATCGGTATACCACACCCGCGAAAGGCGCCGCTCAAAAAAGCGGCCGGCTATGGTTACCTCTGCATTTTTACCTACCACGTGCTCATTGGTAACCACAAGGTCAAATTCTTTTATATAAAAGCCGGTACCGGTACTGGTTTGCGTAGCAATCTGTATAATGGCCGGCCGGTAGAGTTCTATAATCTGTTGTGTATTCATGACCGCGGATTTAAGGATGGGTAGGATTAACAGGATTGTTTTTGGCTGAAAGTTTTTGTTGGTTGATCTGTCGTTTAAATTGAAGGCTTTTGGCGCCGAAGTTGATCAACAGGCCAGTTTCCAACTGATGGGTTTCTAAATACTTTAATCCTTGTGCTAAATACTGATCGGTTAAGTCAGACAATGCTTTTATTTCTACAATTATTTTTTCTTCTGCCATAAAATCTACTCTTCTTTTGCCTACAGAAATGCCATCATAATAGATAGGCATTTCAACTTCCTGCATAAACCGCAAACCTGCTTTTTTTAGTTCAATTGCTAAACATTTCTGATAAACTGCTTCGAGATATCCACTGCGCATTTTATTGTGCACCGTCATGGCACAGCCAATTATTTTTTGTGTCACATCACTGTATTTCAAATGCTCACTCATCCTTTTATTTCCAAACTCTTTAAAAACACCATCTCAACCTTAAGCAATAATCCTGCTAATCCAATCCATCCTTTAATCCGCGGTTCAGCGAGTCTCCAGGTTCAGGTTCTCCACTTCGGAGGTAAAGGT
>JAEWAC010000361.1 GCA_023391895.1 Bacteroidota bacterium | reverse complement strand
GGGTAAGCCGTACCGTGGCACGCACCTCACGCCGGGTGGTCTTTACCGGCCGCCCCTGACTGCATGTTAGCTTTTTCATAGAGCTGCTTTTTAAAAGAAAGGACGCCGCTTTTGCTTTACATACTCTATAACTTCAGACAGGAGAAAGTAGACCTGGCCGCCTTGCTTGTGGTAGGGTATGCCCCGTTTCATCCAGTCGTGCAGGGTCACCAGGGAAGTCCATAATATACCGGCTATTTCTTTTCGGGTGAGCAGGGGTTCTTCCCCTGTCTGCTCAGACACTCCGCTTTTAACCGGAATATTTTCCAGGCATTCTTTCACGGCTTCCCGGATCCACCGGCGGAAATCATGCTCATTGGGAATAAATAAAGTGTCCATATAAGTGCGTTTTATGTACACAAATTGGGTTTAAGCAGAAGCAAAAGTCAATGATGGATGGATCATGGATTTGCAGCCATTGAATTATAATGGGTTGTATCTCGTTAAACTATTTAAGTCCCGGTTGCCTTATTTTAGGAAGATGGAGCAAATGGTATTATCACGTAAAGAGCTTTATGAATTAGTCTGGCAGGAGTCAATGCAATCACTTTCCAGGCGGTTCAACATGCCGCATTGACATCAAAGGCAATGCGTTTCCCAACTAGACATTAGCCTCGTAATTCATATGATTATCATGTTTTTATAATCATATAATGCATGAAACGTCAATAAATATTCAGAAATTTGGACTTATTTTTGTTATTTTGTAGTAAATAAGTAGAACAACTAATGGCACAAACAGAACAATTGAGGAAAAAACTGACACCTGGTAAGGTGTACCGCCGGGAGGACCTGGAACGGTATTCCTCTTCTGTTGACCGTGACCTTAGCAGTCTGGTGCAGGAAGGTGTACTCCGAAAAGCAGCTCGGGGGGTGTATTATGTGCCGCGCAAAACAGCCTTTGGACAAGCTCCACCTGAGGATAAGGAATTGGTACGAGGGTTCCTAAAAGACAATCGTTTCCTGCTTACCTCACTGAACGCTTATAATAGCCTAGGAGTTGGTACTACCCAACTTTATAATCAGCCTGTCGTTTATAATCACAAGCGTCATGGCACTTTTAAACTTGGGAACCGGACCTATAGCTTCCGGGTAAAACCACACTTCCCCAGGCAAGTAACCGAGGAGTTCCTGCTGGTAGACCTGGTAAATAACCTGGCTCAACTGGCGGAAAATGGAGAAGAGGTATTAGCTAGAGCGGCAGATAAGGCAAAAAAAATGGAGGGTCCAAAATTGCGAGCTGCTGTACGGCAGTATGGTAATGTGCGTACAAAAAAGCTGTTTTCATCCTTTTTGCAGCATACTCCCTAATGGCCTCTATTTAC
Source organism: Bacteroidota bacterium (assembly GCA_023391895.1). Lineage (GTDB taxonomy): Bacteria > Bacteroidota > Bacteroidia > Chitinophagales > Chitinophagaceae > Flavisolibacter. Next base: position 17,864 of record JAEWAC010000361.1, on the reverse strand, counting down.
CTGCACCAGCATCCCCAGTTTTCTGATTTATTAACTATTGTTGCCGAAGCCAAAGGGATACTACCCACGCTTGTAGAAAAAGATTATTGGATCATGCATGTATTGCATGGTCTAAAGAAGCAGGGGCTGAACTTTGAACTAAAAGGCGGCACTTCTCTATCAAAAGGGTATGGCATTATTCACCGGTTTTCAGAAGACATCGATATTCATATACACCCACCAGCGGAGTTGGGCGTTGAGGTAAACCCGAAGAAAACCAAAGAGCAACATGTTCTTTCGCGAAAAGGTTTTTATGATTGGCTGGCCGCTAACCTTCAGATTGATGGAATTGAAAAAGCCGAACGAGACACCGCATTTGACGATGAGGATGCCTATCGCAGTGGCGGAATTCGCCTTCTATATGATTCACTTACAGAGCCAATCACAGGCGTAAAATCCGGAATTTTACTGGAAGCAGGTTTTGATACCGTCACGCCTAATAAGGAGCTTACCATCTCCTCCTGGGCATTTGACTATGCCCTGGAAAGAGAAGTGCCCGGAATAATCAATAACCATGCAATAGCGATAGCTTGTTATCATCCGGGGTACACTTTTGTGGAAAAGCTGCAAACCATTGCCACAAAGTTTCGCAAGGAGCAGGAAGGTGCTGCCAAGCAGCTAAACTACATGCGTCAGTATTATGATATTTACTGCTTGCTGAACCATCCCGAAGTGCAAAGCTTTATAGGCACAGCAGCATATGAGTCTCATAAGCAAAAACGCTTTCCAAAAGTAGATTTACAAGTTCCTATTTTAGAAAATGAAGCGTTTTTATTGTCTGATCCCGAGATTCGCGCAGACTTTGCAAAACGCTATGAAGCAACAAAGAACCTTTATTATCAAGGGCAACCCACTTTTGAGGAAGTACTTGCCCGGATCAGGGATAATTTAAAGAGACTATAGACTTCATTTAATGCAATAACCACTTTCAACGGCTCATAAGAGCGCCTTTGGGCTATTTGGGGCATATACAAGACTTTGGGTTTCATAATATCAATTCAGGTGTATTAAATTAGGAAGATGGATTCTATCGTATTATCACGTAAAGAGCTTTATGAATTAGTCTGGCAGGAATCCATGTTATCTCTTTCCAGGCGGTTCAATCTATCGGATGTGGGTCTTCGCAAGATGTGTATCCGCATGGAGATACCCCTTCCGCCAGCGGGATACTGGGCAAAAATTCGATTCGGAAAGAAAGTGAAGAAAGCCGCTCTTTCTGCATATTACAAGGGAGAAGAAACGGCCCGGCTACAATTGAGGGATGAAAATAATCCTGCGGCTGATCGAAATACCCCTACCCCCGGACGCTGAAAATTCAGGAAGTGGAGCGGGAGGCAGCACTTTCTTTGCGAATTCACGAAAAATTGCTCAAGCCCGATCCCTTGATCGCCCAAACAAAAAGTATTCTTTTAAAGCGGAAGCCGGATGGATATACTTATATAGGAACGGTTTCATCCGGCTATGAAGCTTTGGACATACGGATTGCTAAAACAAATGAAGAGCGGGCACTCCTGTTTTTCGATACGTTGATCAAAGCGCTTAAAGCGCGGGGGCATTCCGTTGAGATCAGGAACCGGAAGACACTAGAACTGGTCTCATAAATACCCCTGCTATTGCTGAGGTTTAAAGAATTTACCTTTAAAATCAACCAAAAAGCCGGCACTCAGATGGTTAAAAGGTATTTATGAGACCACTTGTAGTAATGGTTAGTGGCCACGATTTTGAGCTTTTCCTTCGGGAAAAGATGCGAAAAGAGACGGCACAAGATAGGAGCTGGACGCGGCAGGTATTTTATCCAAAAGGGATCCTGGCCTTACAAGTGGGCGGATGGTATGGCCGGGAATATAAAGGCGGGAGCATCCGCCTGGAAGAGCAATTGGCAAAGATCATTGCCGGCCTGGAATTATCGGCGGCCCAACGAACAGAACAGCATTTGAAGTATGAAAAGGCAAGGATAGAGCGGGAAGAAAGGGAACGGCTGGCAAAAGAGCTGGAGGAGCGAAAGCAGCAGGACCTGGTCAACTTCAAAAAGTTACTCATCGATTCAGACAGGTGGCATAAGGCGGAAAATTTGCGCCGGTATATCCAGGAACGGGAAGCCAGGTCAGAATGGCACCCGTCTGCTGAGGCCCAGGAATGGCTGGCATGGGCAAAAAGAAAGGCTGATTGGTATGACCCCTTCATAGAAAGCCCGGACGAGCTGTTGGCTGACGTGGATCGAAATACATTGGAGTTTCCCTAAAAGGTTTATAGCTGGGGTTAGACACGAATAATTTCGGAGCCACTGATTCTTACTTCCAGGTCAATCAAAAAGTTCGACAGCTACCTGCTATAGCCTTTTAATTAATAGAAAAAGTCCTGTAATGCCGCTGATAGCTTTTGGACCTTGGGGTTATCCTGGTTCAGGCGATCACCCGCTTCCCGTATTTTAACCTGCAGGGTGTTGATCCGCTTGTCTTTGAACGCCTCAAAATGGAGGTGCAGGATGGCAGCCATATCGGTAGCGGAAAACTTCCGGAACAGTTGTTCGCCCCGGGCTATTTTGAGGGGTGCCTGGACAGTTTGCAGCAGGATAAAAAGCTGGATTACTTTTTCCAGGTGGTTATGGTTGTTCAGTTCGATATGGCCGGTAACGTAGGAGCTGGTTAGACTTTCAATTCTTTCTTCTGTACTGGCCAGAAGTTGCTCCATATAGCCGGCAAGCTTTTGGGACAGTGCCTGGGCGGCCTGTTCCACTTCTTTTTGGCTGGCATCTATGTTCCCTTTGGAAAATACTTCCGTTACCTCATGATCAACTTTCCCTTTCAGCTCCGATTCCCTTTGCAGCCGTAGTTCCTGCTGTTTTTCCTTCACCCACTCCAGCACCTGCTGTAATTTTTGTTGCAGGCTTTTTCTTGAACTTCGGGCCAGTCGCTCGGAAAGCTCGTACTGTAGAAACCGTAAAAAGTCTGTTTTGTCCGAGTATGGTATGTAATGGAATTCCAGGTATTCAATCAGGTCGTACCCGCTGTATTCCTGAAGCTTATTAAAGATTTCGTTTTTGTAGCGGGCAGCAAATGGTTCCTTAGGGAAATATAAATAGTAGTCAGGTTGATAAGGGCCAATTTTGTACTGGAAGTAAGGAGTAATGTTTCCTGTAGATGAAGAGAAGGAACGACTCATAAAATCAGCCCACATGTTCCTAAAGAACATATTGGAAAATAACTTTTGTTTCCAAGCCATAACACAGCTTCCTTAGGTTAACAAATAGTACTTAAAGTTAATAAGCAAAAGAAGTGGATGACGTCAATTTATATTTACAAAATATGGAAAAAACCAGATTGTTATCCATCAGTGTTTAAGTTTAGCTCATCCATTGCAGTTTCGAAACTTTCTGTGCACGGTCTCTAACTACAATTTGCTGCAACACCAAATAGTTGTACGATTGTTTAGTACATATACAATGTCTTCAAAGTCCGAACTCCATCGCCCGTCACCACCACCCCGGTTGTTGAACGCTTCGAGCTTAGATGCCAGAAAATAAACCGGTTGAAAGATGCGGATCGAATAGTTCTCAATACAAAATATGTTTAGCATTGATTATCAATTAACTTAAGAGGTTGGACAACTAGAGGGCAACACAAAAAAGCAATCAAAAGAAAACAAGAAAAAAAGTGTTTCAATATAAAAATTGAAAATACTAACCAATTAATTTCACCTTTTTCGTTGGCTTCAAGCACCAGTGTTACTTACCTAATCCAGGCAAGGAAGGAATTTCGAATGTTAATGGGTATACTTATGATTACGATGTTACTCAACCATTCATAAACTGAAATAAATCAGACATTCGAAATCTCCACGAATTAACCCATAACCCTTAAGGGAATGTCACCTTTTTTAAAATATAAGTGACAATAAAGACTATTTTATGTCACCTTTTTTTGTATATTCGTGACAATGGAGCAAACTCAAACCTATATAAGGAACTCCTTATCAAGGAAAAAACCCGGAGAACTGATCTTCCCGAGAGATTACCGTGGGCGCGGTACTGAAGCTGCCATTAAAAAAGCATTGTCCCGTCTCGTCGGTGAGGGTAAACTACGGCGGCTTTCCCACGGAATCTACTATCTACCCAAAGTGGACCCGGTTCTGGGGGAAGTTCGGCCACGCGCCGATGAGGTAGCCAGGATGATCGCCAAAAAAGAAAAAGTTCGAATTCGTCCAACGGGCGCCTATGCCTTGCACCGGTTGGGGTTGACCACACAGGTTCCGACAAAACTCGTTTACATAACCGATGGGTCGCCCAAAAAATTTCGAATAGGCCAACTGCCGGTAGTGTTTAAAGCAACGTCGCACAAAAAACTTTCCATGAAGGGAAAAATCAGCAGTTTGGTCATCCAGGCATTGGAAGAACTTAGCACCCCGGATATTGACGCCGTGACGCGTCAAAAAATCAGCCAACTGCTTGCAAAAGAAAATCCCAAAACGCTAAAGCATGATTTAAGTCTGGCACCCGCCTGGATCAATGACTTTATCGTAAACCTCCTAAAAAAAAGAGACGAAAATGACAGGATGGTTACAACTGAGTGACGAGCAAAGACGAACAACCCTTGCCGAAGCGGAAGCAAACAGCGGTATTAGCGCAAAAGCAATCGAAAAAGACTGGTGGGTAACCCTGACCCTCAAGGCCCTTTTCCAGTCTGCCTTCAAGGAACATTTGATTTTCAAAGGCGGGACTTCACTCAGCAAGTGCTGGAAGATTATTTCCCGGTTCTCAGAAGACATTGATTTAGCGCTGACCCCGGAGGCATTCGAGATGAGCTACGAAGAAACTCCTTCAAAACGATACGTCAAGCGTCTGAAAAGAGCCGGCTGCCAATTCACGAGCGAACAATTAAAGGAAGAACTTGAAAAAATGATCTTAGCTTTAGGCGTACCGGAAAACACAGTTACGGTTGCCGCCGAGCCCGTGCGGGAAGATATGCCCGATACCGATCCCCTAGTATTGTATGTCCGATACCCTTCACTTTTCGATCCGTTGGCCTATATCGCTGACGAGGTTAAAATTGAAGTGAGTGTCCGATCACTGAAGACCCCTTTTACAACGAAAGAAGTCCAATCGCTGCTCAACGAATATTTCCCGAACCCTGCTTACGGGGAGACGCCTTTCGCCGTGCTGGCAGTCGAAGCCCGTAAAACGTTTTTGGAAAAAGCCTTCCTGTTGCACGAAGAATTTCAGAAGCCAGACCGCGCAAAAATCAGAGCGGAACGAATGTCCCGTCATCTTTACGATTTGGTCAGCATGACGCACACCGAAATCGGTACTGATGCTTTACAAGACTACCAACTTTATGACCACCTGGTTACGCATCGAAAATGGTATACAGGCTATACCTACCTTGACTACGAACAGTTAGGACATCAGACCATCGCATTTGTCCCTCCTGATGACATTTTAGCGCTGTACCGGGACGATTATGAGGTCATGCGCCGGGAGATGATTTACGGCCAAACCAAGGAGTTTGAAGGACTAATCAACGACTTAAAACTGCTGCAGGGACGTTTCCGGATGAAAATGGAACCAAGATCACTGGACGAAGTCATCTGGGATGCCAGAACAAAAATTCCCGCGGCTTTAGCCATGCAGCCAAATGCTTCGCAGATCCGAATTCTGCAGTCTTATACGGGTGATACCTATCAACCTCCAGGCGGCAAAAACGACAATACGCAGTACGCTGTCTCCTTTTCAAGGCAGGACAATCAATGGCATTTCGAAACCATTGAGGTTGTGGATAAGAAAGAACCATTTGCAGAATAGAAACCAATCAAGTTAACCTCACCAAATCGTACGTACATGGGCGGTTCAGCAGCACAAACCGGATTTTACTACCAGAATAATGTAGCAGCACTGAAGATTTTGGAAAATCTTTTTTTTGTTGATAAAGATGATGGCAACTTAATTACTATCTGGCATATGACGAACCTGTTCAATGACTATTTTACCTCCCTGGTCAGGTATTTTACCTATTCATTTTATAATAATGAATTTCGCTTTTTAGATCTTTTGTGCGCATGGATGCCACTTTAACAACCTAACAGATGCTGAGGAACTCCTATTATCGTGGATTCAACCGATAACAACCCCTAACACACATCTAATCCAGCATGGTTAAAGATGGATGGAACCTGGTTCCTTGTTCATTACTTGACATCGTTCACGTTCTGTGAATAAAAAAACAGGTTGTTTAGAAGGCACTAGAGCGGCTAGGCATTTAAAAGACATAAAATGCTATTGGAATAAAAGCAGGAATTCCTGTACCTATGGGCTGTACAAGTTTGAGTAAATTCAAAAATATTTTAGAGCACCTTCTCAAGTAATTGATATACTATATATTTTTCACTTCGACACATTTTCGACATAAATGCGCAGAAATGCTGATTAAAGGGTTTAATCTTAAACCACTGATAGTAAGCAACTCATGGGCTGGCAATAATAGAAGAGAATTGCATCGTTTATGAATGAGCCTTATTATATATTTATAAATTATCTAATATAATTCTACTCATTCATGAAAACTTTATTATCAATAACCCTCTTACTCTGATTCAAAAACCTTTGCCAAGGTATTGCATTTCAACTCAAATTCTATTAAATTTAATTTCAAGAGGACACTAACCTATTATTAGGCACATAAGTCTTCTAAGTTACATCAATCCTCACCCGAGCCAAAACTGAGCTTTTGACCTCCATGTAAAGACAGCCTCGTATACCTTAATCTTTTAATCCTCCCAATTTTACTAGTAAACTTACTAAGCTTTGCGGCATTTGCCGCATATAAAAGTATAAGCCTTAAGAGCGCCAAAACGTTGGCACTCTATGTAATTAAAAGCTTTATAATGCCACCAAGTCTAAATTTGCCAGATCCTCAGGACAATACGAATTTATTTATTCTTAACACTTTTATAGAAAATGGCTCCTGTGTCTTATTCCTGGGGCCTCTATTTAGCATCGATGCTGATGGGAATAAGATCCATTTAAAACTAAAGAATTTTCTAACTGACCCTCCAAATAACTTGCTACTAGATGATGAATTCGACAACCTTTATATTTCTAAGAAGTCTGATGGATCGCAAAATGCCGCAATTATGGCAGGCATTACAAGTTTTTATAGAAGCATAGGAAGGAGTAACGTTTACGACAAGCTTTTAGGTATTGGATTTCAAGCAATAGTTTCTTTTTCCTCTGATATACTCTTCAAAGAAGCAAATGATACACGAAATGAGTATGACTTTCTGGCCTTCAATAAAAAAGGGAATGAGAGCGAAAGTCAAAAGGACACTCCTGAAACTATTTCAAAGAAGCCTATAATCTACAATGTCTTTGGTGACATGAGGGACTTAAATGCTTTGATCGTAGATTATGATTCTTTATATGAGTTCCTTTTAAACATCATTAAAGCAGACTCTCAGATTCCTCTACGATTAAAAGATATATTGGGTAAAGCAACTGCTTTCCTTTTCCTTGGATTTGATTTGAACAGATGGTATATACCTATAATAATACGAAAGTTGAACCAATTTATTCTGAACAATCGATCTAAAGGAATTATAAATGGGTTTGCTTGTTTGGATGATACGCCAATAGTCCCTCCAAAAGAAGTTCAGGATAGTTTAAATAAGTATCCTTTGCAATTCAAAGTATTCACAGCGACAGGCACCATCGATTTGATTAATCATCTTTCTGCCAGAAAAAGAAGTAATACGCAGGATGAAAAAATATCCGAAGATACGCTTCCTCCAAATGAACAGTTGTCTTTTTTCAAGGATTGGCATTTTCATTATATGAATCTCGATTTTGAAACATCATTGAAGAATTTCTTCCAGGCTTACAAGCAGATGAATTATAGAAGCATGTGCAAAAAGGAATTTGATGGCCAATCCATGGAATACAGCAATACGCTTGTGAATAAAAACTTAGGCATCATCAACTACGAAGATTATAAAACAAGGATGAATAGAATAATATGGTCTCTTGTCGGAATTATTGAGAAACTTTTAAATACTACTGAGAAATAATTTATGAAAAGAAGATATCCTGGACCAACACCTTTTTGCTATGACGAGCAAGATCTCTTTTTCGGAAGAGGTGAAGAAATAAAGTACTTGTCTACACTCATTATGAATAATAAGACTACGATTATTCATGGCAAATCAGGATATGGCAAATCTTCACTTTTAAACGCTGGTATTATTCCTCATCTTCTGACTTATTACAACTGTGAAATCATTCGTGTACGTTTTTACAATTATGATAAAAAAAATCCATTAACGCCCCGGAATATCTTTCTCAAAACTTTAGAAATACAACAGACATCCGAAATACCCTACTTAGACTATCTCCTTCCAAAAGATTACAGTTCGGCGTGGCGATATTTCAAGAAACTTCAGAGTGATGGGCACACAAAAGAAGCCGAACAGAAAATGAACAAAAGAGAAGAGCCGTTGGTCTCGGGTAAAACATACATTCTCTTGTTTGATCAGTTTGAAGAATTATTTACTTATCACAAAGATCAGATTACACAATTTGGACATGAAATCTATAACGTAGTACAAAATAGGATTCCGCACGAAGTTCAGGAGGCAATATTAACAGAATATAATAAACTGGAGAGAAAAGAAAATGAACAAATGTTAGATGAACTAGCAATTTTAAATCAAGACATTCCCCTAAAGATAGTTTTTTCAATTCGTTCTGACCGCTTCGATTATCTAACGTATCTGAGTAACTACCTACCGAATTACTTGAACAACACCTACAAGCTTAGAAGAATGGGCGAGGCGCAGGTTAGAGCTGCAATAATAAAACCAGCACATTTAGAAAATGGATTCGAGAGTCCGCAGTTTAGTTATCACCCAGACTTATTGGAAAAAATAATTGATTTCTTATCCACCACTAAGGCAGGTAGCAAGAAGATTGAAGTTTTTGAAATGCAGATTATATGCAGCAGGCTGGAAGACTTTATCATTAAGTCTTTTCAAAACACTTCAAAATCTGATATCTTTCTAACAGAAGAAAGGGTAGTAGAGTTGGGAAAAATCAAAACCCCTTCAAAGCTGTTCTCTGAAATAATAAAGAATTATTATACAGAGACTGTTAATGACATAACTGATGAAGCTGAGAAATTGGCAGCGCGTTACCTCATTGAATACAAGTTGATTGATTCAATTACAAAAAACAGGGTATCCTTAGACTTTGTTTTTGTTCATCAGCTAGGCATATGTGCTAAAACACTGATGCACCTGGTAGATAAAAAAGTTATCCGTGTCGAAATAAATAATGTAAGTGGCAAGAGCTATGAGATCTCACATGACTCCTTGATCATGCCAATTCTGGATGCAAGTAAGGAACTAGGAAGCTTGGACAAACAATTGTATGCTTTTTCACAAGATGTGCTTAAAGCCTATAAAAGCAAAGAGAGAGAAGATTTACTCATAGGTTTTAAGAGCTTGCTGTCAGATGAACAGCCTCAGGATGGACTCATCAGACTTGAAAACAAAAGCTTATATAATGAACTCAAGAAAACTCCCCTTATAACAGAAGTAAATTTTTCTGCAGATGACGAAAGCCACGACAACAGACTGATCTTAAAAGAAACCTTTAGATCACCAGTTCAGAAAATACTACAAGAAATACAAGGGCAAAATCTGGCGGGGTTGGTAAAGAGAAATGCAGCTACAGTTCTCATATCGGCAATACTAATTGTTTCTCTTATTATTTTAGTTATCCTCCTGAATGAGAAAGCCAACCGGAACCAAGGGTTAGTTTATGTTGGATATACATTTGACACCTTCTCTAACAAAACAGATGCTTTATTGTTAACAGATTATATATACCAGAAAAAGTGGAATACAGATGAAGAAAGGAATAAAATCAAAAATAAACTTGCAGAACTCTTTATTTCCCCTGAAATCCAAAGTAGGCTTAGTTCCTTCAGCGACACCCTATCTACAACTAATTTAAAGCGTGATAATTTAGATATTGCTTATTCCGGTAACTATATAGTCCTAAACGAAAATAATCCAACAGATACAGCCCAAGACCATTTCGAAATAATTGATATAACTAAGAAAGCCGACACATCCTTTTCAGGTATCGGTTATTCATACTTCCTTAACCAATCAGATACAATTTTACTGGCAAAGTCATCCGCTTACAAATGGCCAAGCTTACCCTCAAACAGATTTGAAGATACACTGATCCTCTATGACTGCAGGAAGCATCAGGTTGTCAGAAACATAAAATTAGGCAAGGGACGGTTTTTATATTCACAGGATTTTCTGAAAAGCGCTATTAATGGTGAATATGATTCTTACAGGGTAAGATTTACAAACTCCGGCAACCTGGTTGTACCATTTATAGAAAGAGTGGGAAACATTAACTTTATCAGAAAGGTTGGAATTTGGTATCCAAACAGAGATTCAGTCATTTTATCATCAGACATGTCGACCAGTCTATCCAAGGACGGAAAAATGTTAATGACAGGTAATTATTTGAAAGCAAACCAACCGAATTCAGCCCAGCCTTTCATACTGGTATATGATGAAAATGGCAAAAAGCTTGACAGTATTCCCAAAGTTTATTTTGCTGACTTTACACCAAAAGGCTCAATCGTTTATATAAAGAGCGGCACACTAACCCATAGAAAGATCAGCAATACAATTCACGAATTTGAGCGTGAAAAAACTTTTAAAATCGATAGCTCAATAAATTATGCTTTTGTCGACCCTGAGGAATCCAGAGCACTTGTTCGTAGCCATAATGTAACTTACTTACTGAACTTAACTAATGGTTCACTTGAATTCACCATTCCCACTGAACATCTCGTTGGGTTTAACCTTATAAAGAATGTTTACTATTATTATAATACTTCAAACCTTAATTCTCTCTCAGATTCTATCCCTGATACATTATACAGAAAAGACGTTAATAGCTTGCAATTAAAATATTATACAGAGAATCAAAGTTTTAAAACCTTTCAATACAACAGGCCTAAAGACCAGGTTCTTCTTCTGACAAATAATAACCGGCTTCTACTTTTAAATAGCGACATGGAAATAAGTGCCGGTTTCAAGCTAACTCCCAACGACTTATTTGGCTTTTCAGGAGATGGCAATAGCATTTATTATGTACTTGATAAATACCTATGCACCTTTAAAAACAGAGGCGACCTTATAAATCTCTTTGATTTATCCCAATCTCAGAAATGGCTGAATAATAGTACTGCAAAACCAATTCCTTATAACAAAAAGATAAAGACGTTGAAGAAAAAGTACGATATCCACCTTTAAAATTTTATAACCGTGAACAATTTGAATAAAATCCTAACGATAATAAGCAGCCGGAGTATTGACGAAAACCTTCGGGACTTGATTGAAGTCACTAACAATAACCATTATCGGCTTAGATTGATTAGTTACAATTCTTTATTGTCGGACTTTTTCGGAGGAACTGTAAGCAAGTCTGATTACGACGTTGAAAAAGCAAAACTTTGGAGCTCACTATTCTTCTTTTTGGAGAAAGAACCTGAAAATAACTTAGTTCGCATTTTAGCCAAGTTGGCTTCATCCCAACAAAATGGTCACAGAACAACTATCCTGTATGCCGCTTCTTCCCCACAAGATGCACCTCCATTACAGGTAGGATATGAATACGACAGAATCAGAGAGGCTATTGAAGCAGGATCAAGAAGGGATGAAATCGAACTTCTTCCGCCTATCATGGCAACTACCATTGAAAGATTTTTAAATGATAAGTATAAGTATAGGCCTTCAATTATACACTTTTCCGGACATGCCCAAAGTAATGGCTTGTTATTCTCTACTGAAACTAACTTTTATAAAGAAATAACAGAAGACCTACTGAAAGAGATATTCAATGGTATAGGCGCCTATGCACGGTGCATAGTACTCAATGCTTGTTATGCGGCGAATCAGGCAAAATCAATTTCACAACAGGGACCTTACGTCCTTGGTATGAATGCTCCTATTACTGATGACGCAGCTATCTTTCTCTCTAAAAAATTCTACAGGGCGCTGAGTGAAGGACAAGATATTGAAGATGCTTTCTCACAAACTAAGACGCTGTTGCTAGATGAATTTAGAAATGAATCAAAAATTCCTGAATTATGGAAAAATGGAGTTCAAATACAGGCGATTAAACCAAGTTAAAATAGGCTTGTAGTTCTTGTGTGAATTAATAGATCTTAAACTAAATAACCGTAGTTGTAAATATTTAGCCTTCTTTCACATGGCTACTCAAATGGATTTATTTTCCATGTAAGTAAAAAAGGCAACTCAGAAAAACCTCATTCATTAAACTACCGTAACCTCTGAAAGGCAAATACCTTGTATATTGTACTTAAGGCAAAAACAGGAAACCTATTCCTTGCATTGAGTTCCGAGTATAACGAGCACTGCCAGCTTGATTTAAGCCTGACCTTTTGATAACTAAAGATCCTATGCCAATGCAACTTTGTAGTTGTCAACTAAAGCTCTATGGCACACACTTAAAAGGCAGGACATCAGTGCTGATTAGCTGCCCTGCCTTTTTATTACTTAAGGTAATTCCAATTCAGCAACCGCCGATCTTCTCCTTGTCCCTAGCTTCTCAATTACCATTTCCCGAACGCTGGAAAAGGCTGTTTCCTGAAAGGTGTTCTTGGAAACATTGTAGGATACCCCTGTAAAATCTTTACTCGACTTGAAAAACAGAACTTGGGTCAACACATTGGTGGCCGTTATTTTAAATATGCCGGAAAGCATGGTCACCAAACCGTCTGTTTCCATGGCATAAGCAATTTGAAAAGCTCCCTTTTCATCCTTGGTTGTGCTTTTCTTGAAAGCTATGATATTTCCATCCTTGTCGCCCAGCTTTTTAATTGACTCCAGCACCTTTAAGACCAATGGCGCTATCGCTATTCCACCAAAAGCGGCGCTTAAGATCGCAACGATCTCATCCTTCACCTCCATTGCGCTGTTTTGAATTTCTTTATTGGCAAACAGGTTTGTTTCAGTTACCCAACCAAGGGTACGTAAAACCTCATGGTACCGGCTGTACCATTCAAATGTATCAGTATGGAGCTCATACTTCTTGTCTGCTGCCAGTTGGGCAAAAAGAATAGAATCCAGTACATCCCATCGCTTTGACGCAGAAACTCCGGTGGCGAAGGAAACAAGTGACCTGTCATTAATAAATGCCTGTTCTTCATCAGGACTCATTGAAACCGGTGCTCTTGCGGCTCGTGTTGACTGGTCTACAGAGAAAGCTGGATTACCGAGTTCCGTGGCCTGCACAAAAGCTTTTAAATCCAACTCTGGCTCCTTTGTTAATACCAAATCATTTAAGTCCAATTGTTGTCCCATAATATTTATTTTTAAGGTGAGAAAAAGCATTACCTGCTATGTAAAAAGTTCCAATTTGTCCACCTATTTCAGTATGAAGTATCCATACTTTTTACTCAGTGAACACAATCAAGAATTTTAAGAAGTAAAGTCGCAAACCCGTTACTGAATTATCCCAGTGAATAACAGCCATAGACTGGCCTGGTTGGCCTTTGTTCCAAGACTTCCCTGACAATGAGTTCAGGAAGCAAGCCGTTCATTCAGTCTCACTAATAAATATGCCCTCTTTCATCACCTCCTTACTTCTTTTGGAACAGCACAGGGTTCTCATTTTGATCATCTGATTCCATTGCCATGCTGGCTATTCCGAGATTATATGCCTCAACAAAATCGAAGCCTTCACCAATCGCCTGGTAAAAGCCAATGGAAAATGCAATGGCTGCTTTATCCTCTATCGTCTGTCGCATACCAATTACAAAAGGAATATGGTTACTGATTGCCTGCGCCTGTTCCTCAGAATAACAGGCATTCAGCACTACACACTGCACGGTCCGGGTAAAACTGAAAAACAATTGATCTAAATCCTTAGCATCAATAACCTTGGATACTCCCTGTTCATCCTCCAAGCAAAGGCCTTCCACCTGACCATGGCCGGAGAAATGCACTATAGTTGGTTTTTCCCTAAGTAAAGACCGGGTCATAGTTCGTGGCGTCGCTGCCATGTCTATCGTAAATAAGAAGTTATCCCGAAGTGTGCTCATCTGTAATTCCTCTTTGATTTTACGGGCTTCTGCTCCTAAATGCAACCGGTTGGTATCATCAGGGTTAGCGCATAAGAACAGGATTCTTTTCGGAGCACTTTGCCTGCTTGTAAAATGCCAGTTTCCATTACTACTGACTAACACTTCCTTTTCCAGTACATTCAGGTCTTTATTTCTATTTTCCAGGTGTACGGTTACTTTTAGTAAGAGTGAATAACGACCTGCTTCTATTGGACTGACCTTGAAAAGCCAGCTTGTAACTTCATTGGAGAAAATAGCCTGCCGATCGGAATTGACCTCCAGAATCTTAAAGTTTTTACCACCGGACACATCGATCAATTTGACACTCATCTCTTCTCCGATCCGAATGTCCTGGTGTTCACTTTTTTCACTGATCTTTAATAAGGCTGCGGCGACACTTTTATCGGCAATATTCACCTTGCAGGTATAGGTCTGCCCCACCAGCATATCACCCGGTATATCATATTCAAGCTGCCCTTCACTGGTCCATTTCTTGGCTGTTTCCGGTTCGGCAATGGCTGTCACACTTTTTTCTGAGAAAATAGTTTCTGATGCACTTCGCGTCATGCTCCCTCGCAATTCCGCAGTTCTGGGAGTTTTAATTACCGGCTCCCGCATACTTGGGCTGGGAGGCGGCGGAGGTGGCGGGACGGTGGATTTCCCGATATTGATTTCATTAATTGTTTGTAGGAACTTCATGGCTACCTGTTGAAAGCCCTCGTTATTGGGATGTATTTCATCATACCATTGGTCAACACCTTCAGCAACATTAAACCGTACTATGTTGCGAACATCTACATAAGTGACATTTTCAAACGCATCTGCCACCGTTTTGAGCTTTCCGTTGAAGGTATCCATGATCAGGCGGATGATCTCCCTGCGGTCCCCTTCCCTATTGATACCTTTTTCAATCATGTAACGTCCCAGCCAACCTTTGTTAGCATCATTCAGCTTGACCGGATAATCATAACCGTGCACCAATACATGCAGGTTGGGCTTTCTAGCTTTTAACAAACTAAACAGTGACCGATAGATATCCATCAAAGCATTCAATTCATCGAACAAAGAGTCCTTTAAAAAGCGCTTTGGGTTCTCACCTTCCGGATAGCTAGTATCAGGCATATCGGTAAGATAGGAGCGGAATTGTGAACCCAGGATGTCATTCCCTCCACCGCTGATCAGGAAGAAAGTGGGTTGCTGCTCATCCAAGGCATCCAGAAAGTATTCACCATTCTGTTTTTGGTTGCTTAGGTAATTCCGCAGGGTGTCTCCGGCAGCAGCTACACAGTAAATAGCATAAACCCGTGATAAATGATCAATAACGTCTAATACCAGGGGATGCTGGAACCAGGAATCACCTTCTGAGACAATGCGCAGCCGGTCCGGGAAACGCCGGATGACTTCCCGGTAATGGTTATTCCTGCGCCGTCTGGCCCACCAGTTAGCTACATCAATTATCTTGTCCTGTAACACCCCCTTATCCCGAAGCTGTCCATCTTCTCCGATCAGCTTGATAGCTGGCTTTAATTGATAAGAAGGCTGAAGATTTTCATCCACAAAGGGATCAAAGTAAAGTCCTAAAGCAAAATCGGTTAATTCCGGATCATTAAGCATGCGCTTGAGATCCGCTTCCCGTATCATATTCAGATCGGGATTACGCATAACAAGGGTAATCAACTGCGTGGTCCATCCATGCACATCTTCTTCCTCCATTTCTTCATCTCCAAACCCCCTTTTTGCGGTGCCTCGAGTCCTGATACCGGGAACAGGGGGCTGCGGCAAGCTTTCCAGTTTCAAGGCCTGAGCATCAAATTCTTCCGTGCTGGCAATGAACTTCAGGTACTCGGTCTGCTGCGGCCAATTGTACCATTTTACTACCTCCTCCACCTTAACCGGTACTACTGGGTTTCCGCGCATTTGCAATTCAACTGTATTACCAGGCTCAAGCAGATATACCGTTGGATTCAGCAAGTCTAAAGAAGATCCGAAACTGCTGGATAGATATAAGGCACAGCAGTAGAGATTTACAGGAGACGTATTGGTAAGCCTTACCTTAACGGCCCCCTTCCAGCGTCCGCCGGTATATTCATACGGGATTTCTGCTTCATTTCTATGCAACGGGAGTGGTTTAGTTTCTCCCTGCATATTCACCTGGAATAATTCAATCTGAAGGGCATTCGGGGAGAGCGTAGTATTGACATCATTGTTGGTAAACTGCTTCAGGTACTCCCATTTGGAAATATGTTGCAACTGTCGGGCTATGACCACAGGCGCTTCGCTATCACCCACGGATAACGGAGCGGCTAAAGGCCGGAATGGATCGTTAGGAAAAGTAATAAAATACCTGCCGTTTTGAGCCCGCACGACGTACTGTGCATTTTCTTCCTGGTCCTCCGCCACAATATACCCTTTGGCATTATTGTAAACAGTGTTTACCAACAATTGCTGGTCTTCCGGCAGACCGTCCACATTCTTTATATGAACTTGCAGGTTCTGTGACAATAACCCTTCAACATAACCCTGGTACACTTTAGCAGGGTCCAATTGGGCATTTGGGATTAGCTGGGTATAGTCAGTTCCAATAAGCCCAATCCGGGCTATCCATGACTGAGTGAGGTCTTCCGGGTCTGAGATCCGGATGGACTCCGTTTTTTCGCCAATACCATGTATGGCACCCAAATTCAGCTGCCAGCCTCTTTCCATATTAAAGGTGACTTCACCAAAAGCATTGCTACTTTCCTGCTGGGATTTATTGAGAAAGGTGGTGTATAATAAAGCGTCACTGCCGTTTCCAATATAAATGCGGGGTTTCTGCTCGTATACATTGCGTAAGTATTGCCGAACCCGGTTGCGTAAAGCCTGGTAGGTCACATCCCCGCCAGCCGTTTTCAAAACCTGTAGCAAGGTTTTTGTAAAAACCCCCTCACCCGATACTTCTACGGCTGATTCATCTGATTCGCAGGCAGACAATTGCACATGCAATCCTTCAGGTAACACGTTATACTCACCCTCCTGCAGCACCTTTTCGCGGGAAATGGCGTCACTGAAGATAAACCGGTCCCAGTTGCGCCTTTTGAAAGAAAAAGGAATGCGCTTTTCTATGACATCTGGGAAAGCTGTTGTAGTAAATGTACCGTTCCGCGTGTTGTCGGCGGAATGGCAGCAGTCAAAAATGGTTACGATGTGCGGTTTTTGTATAGAAAGCTGGTGAATGAGGTAACGCAGCTCTTTGTCCGCGAGTAAAAACGCGTCTTTTGTTCCTTGGTCATAATAACAGGCAATACACTCCAACCTGCCATCCGTATCTGATTTCCAGATGGAGGTATCGGCCCATTCCTGAGTACCGTGACCGGAATAATAAAACAACGCCACATCCCCTTCTTTAGCCTGCCCCAAGTGTTCTTTGAACAGGCGGACCACTTCTGCCTTTGTAGCCTGGCTGTCTGTAATCAGTTCAATATGGGAATCGAGAGAAGGGTCCTGTTGCAAATAGGCTTTTATCTTTCTGGCATCCTCTATGCAACCGCGCAGGGGCGGAAAGGATACCCTTTCCTCCAGTAGAATATCACCCTGATAGCTATTGATACCTACCAGCAGGGCATACAGCTTACGCTTACGTTGTTTTTGTTCTGTTGTTTTGAGCTCTTCCCCTTCCAATGCCCG
>JAEWAC010000360.1 GCA_023391895.1 Bacteroidota bacterium | reverse complement strand
GCAGCAGGTGGTACGACTTTTCAGCTCCTTTGCCGGGCACTAAAAAATAAGGCTTTTCAAAGTAGATAGGGTCAATAGCGTCTGCTTTTACAAATTGAATAATGTCGATGGTCTTTGACTTTTCGGGGCTGGCTTTTTCAAAGTCTTCATCGGTTACCACTACATATTTGCCCTTGGCGTATTGGTAGCCTTTTACAATATCTTTCCACGCTAGTTCTTCGCCGGTATGGGAGTCAATGCGGGCATAGCGGATAGGTGCCAGGTCCTCTTTGGACAGCAGGTCAAAGTCCAGCTCTTCTGATTGCACGGCACTCTGCAGCTTTACCGGAATATTGACCAAGCCAAAAGAGATAAAACCCGACCAGATGGCACGCATGATTTTGAAATTTAAGAAGCAGGAAAATAAGTGTTGGGACGATATGTGTTGGAGCTTCTGAACCAGGTAAAAATAGAGCTGAAGGCATGGCCCCACCAGGAGTTGCTGCTACGGCTGGAAGTTTCCTGGTAATCGGCTTTCATCATCTTTACTTTTACCAGCACCATGTCGTCTGATATTTCCTGGTGCATGTCTTCCTGTAAAACAAAGGCATTTAGTTCTTCCGGATCGGTGACCACCCAGGCTTTTCCCATCACCTGCAAAAAGCACTCTTTCCCTTTTTTAAAGTAATCCAGCCTTACGGGGAACTCGGTTTCAAATTCGCGGATGTCCTGCTTGGGTTTTTTAACAAAAAACCAAACGTAACCATAGTCGTCTACCTTTAAGGTAGATACAATGGTGGTAGGAAACTTCAATACCGAATCGCTCAGGTTAAAAAGGATGGCTGTGTTAATTTCCTGAATTTTCTCCTGCAGAAATTGCAATTGCTGATTAGCTGCCATAAACTGTGTTTTGCTTTTAGTAATCAAAGAGACTTACCGGTATCTATCCAAAATAAATACCACAAAAAATTCAGATTGCACCTTCATATTTCAGCCTTTTCTATGGGTAAAATTATCTACAGACCTCTGCTGATATTTAACCGTTTGCTGGCATCATTTTTTGATAGTAGTTAAACACCATTTGTAAATCAAAAACCAATTTTTTTATGGCAAGAACTACAAGATCTGCAACGACCAAAAGAGCAGCGAAAGGCTTTAGCCCTCATACAGAAGAAACCAAGTTGAAAGAACTTTTTGTAGAAGAATTGAGGGACATTTATTGGGCGGAAAAGCACCTGGTGAAGGCATTGCCGAAAATGCGAAAGGCTTGTACCTCCGAGGAACTGGCCAATGCGTTTGAAGAGCACTTAAGTGTTACAGAAGGACAGATTGAGCGGGTGGAGCAAGCATTTGAAATGCTGGACATGACACCCCGCGCTAAAAAATGCGAGGCGATGGAAGGGCTGGTAAAAGAAGCCCAGGGTGTAATAGAAGATACCGATACCGGCTCCGCTACCCGCGACGTAGCCCTGATTATTGCCGCACAAAAAGTAGAGCATTACGAAATTGCCACTTACGGCAGCCTGGTGCAGCTGGCAAAAACCATGGGCCGGGATGACATTGCCGACCTGATGCAGGAAACCCTGGATGAAGAAAAAGAAGCCGACGTAAGGCTGACTGAACTGGCCGTGAGCGGCATCAACATCAATGCAGACAACGAACCGGAAGAAGAGTAACCGGAAAAGATTAGGAAATCTTTATGTGCATAAAGAAAAAGTCAGGCTTTACTGGTCTGACTTTTTCTTTATTTCTTTAAAAAACCCATATGGCAGTTGATTTTTCCCAATCCAAACATGGATTTGCAGGCCGGTTTGAAAATGCGGCCGCCTCCGTTACCAAAGCTGCCGGCAGTTCCACCGCTTTTTTTATAGCACTGGCTATTATTCTTCTCTGGGCGATAACCGGCCCCTTCTTTCACTTTTCCGACACCTGGCAACTGGTCATCAATACCGGCACGACGATCATTACTTTTTTAATGGTTTTTGTTATTCAGCAAACGCAAAACAAAGACTCCCTGGCCATACAACTCAAACTGAATGAACTGATAGCTGCAGAAAGCAGAGCCAGCAACCGCCTGGTAGATGTAGAAGATCTGACCCAGGAAGAGCTGGAAGTGCTGAAAAACTTCTATGTAAAGCTGGCGACCCTGGCCAAACAGCAAAACGACCTTTTCAGTTCCCACTCGATTGATGAAGCCGAGGACGTGCATGCCAAAAAAACCCGTGAGCAACTAAAGGAAAGCCGGCAACAACCCTAAATACAATCAAACATGGAGCAGGTAGTACAGCTCTCCCACAAAGAGTTTTTAAAGATCAACAAAGACTATATCAAAGCAGCTAAAGTAGCAGACCTGATATATGTAAATGATAAAGAACCGGGTATACAACGCATCAAAAGAGGCAAGGGTTTTACCTACATCTACGATGGCAAACCGCTGGACGACGAGCAGGAGCTGGAACGCATTAAAAAGCTGGCCATTCCGCCGGCCTGGACGAATGTATGGATCTGCCCCAGTGAAAACGGCCATATACAGGCTACCGGTTTTGACCTGCGCAACCGCAAGCAATACCGCTATCACCAGTTGTGGCACACGCTGCGCAACGAAACCAAGTTTCACCACCTGTATGAGTTTGGCAAACGGCTGCCCTCCCTGCGCCTGAAGATTGAAGAGGACCTGGCCAAAAAAGAAATTAGCGAGGACAAGGTGATTGCTACCGTCATCAGCCTGATGGAGCGCACCTACATTCGCATTGGCAATAACGATTACGAAAAACTGTATGGCTCCTACGGCCTCACCACCCTCAAGGACAAACACGTAAAAGTAGAAGGGGATAAAATTGTTTTTTCCTTCAAGGGCAAAAAGGGCATCAACCACGACATCACGTTAAAAAACAAACGGCTGGCCAAAGTGGTAGAAGCCTGCAGGGACATTCCCGGCAAAGAACAGTTACAGTATTATGATGCGGAAGGCAACAGGAAGTCTATTGATTCGGGCATGGTGAACCGCTACTTCAAAGAAGCTTCGGGCGGCGACTTTAGCGCCAAGGATTTCAGGACCTGGGCCGGCACCCTCAACATCTTAAGGGCCTTTAAAGCCATAGGTCAGGCCGGCACGGAAACCGATGTAAAAAAGAACATAGTAGCGGCGCTGGATGAGGTTAGCAAAAAGCTGGGCAACACCCGCACCGTTTGTAAAAAGTATTACGTGCACCCGGGCATTATTCAGCTTTACGAACACAACAGCCTGCATAAGTATTTAGAAGAGCTGGATCACATTGAACAACCCGACGACCTTTCCGGCCTTACTTCGGAAGAAAAGATTATGATGAAAATTTTAAGCGAGCTGGTATAAAAAAAGATCACTTCGGAAGAAGTGATCTTTTTCAAAATGCCATATAGGATTTTTATCTTTTACTGGCTGTTTTTCTGCCTCCCTTTGATGCGGCAGAACGGCTACGGGAAGCGGATGAGCCACCGCGGTTGCCAGCCGTGCTTTTGCTGGCGGTACGGCCACCGCCATGCGAAGCAGCGCCGCCCTTTTTGGCTACCGCCCTTTTAGTACCGGCACTGGCAGACGCCAATCCTCTTTTGGAGGTAGTACGGCCTCCGGCAGCACTTTTAGCAGCCGTCTTGCTGCCGCTTCGGGTAGTAGTTTTGCTACCCGCACTGCTGCGGGATGTAGTAGCGCCGCTACGGCCACGGGCCGCCGTTTTAGCTGCAGACTTGGAAGCTCCCGAACGGCCTGTACCGGAACTGCTGCTGCGGCTGGTGGAGCGTTTTGTGGCAGTCTTGCCGGCCGTGCGGCCACCTGCTGATTTTGAAGCACTTTTTGCAGCCGTTTTTTTCGCCGGCACTTTTTCTCCCCTTTCTCTTGCTTCTGACAAACCTATAGCAATTGCCTGCTTGCGGGATGTAACTTTTTTGCCGCTGCGACCACTTTTTAATTTTCCTCCTTTCATTTCGTGCATTGCATCTTCTACTTTTTTGCCTGCACCTCTCGAATACTTAGCCATTGATTCTGAATTTATGGGTTAATAACTAAAATGACTATCGGATAAATATGCCAACGCAGAAATAATCGTACCGCACCAGAATTCTTCCGCCCGACAACCGAATTTACTGCTGGCAACCGTTTGCTTTAGGTATGGTTTTTTAAACATTGTTTTAAAAAGTAACAGTTATGGAAAGAACAGAAAAAGTAGTTGGTATGCTGAATGATCTGATCCGGATCAATCATGACCGTATTGCAGGCTATGAAAAAGCAATCGAAGAGCTGAAAGACGAAGATGCCGATTTACGTACTTTATTTCACCGTTATATACAGGAAAGCAGCCAGTATGCTGATGAACTGACCCACGAAGTAACCCGCCTGGGCGGTGAGCCGGCAGAAGGCACAACCAATTCCGGCAAGATTTACCGGGTTTGGATGGACCTGAAGGCCGTGGTTACCGGCCATGACCGCAAAACCGTTTTAAACAACAGTGAGTTTGGCGAAGATGCTGCTCAAAAAGCTTACGACATGGCGTTGAATTCCGACCTGGACCTGGAGGTTGCTTTGCGCGACCTGATAGTACGCCAGAAGGCACAACTGAAAGTTGGCCATGATGAAGTAAAACGTTTGCGGGACAGTTACGCCGCATCGCACTAACCTTTTAAACTATTTACAATGAACGTGAAGCGCAATGTGGCTGCGGCTTTTGCAGCAGTTATTTTCTCTGGCCTGGTTGCCTGTACCAATAATGACAAGTCAAGCAGTTCTGGTACCTCAACAACGGATACCAACCTGACCGATACCAGGAGAAATGCAGACGACACTACCGGCTATATGGTCCATGATTCTACGAACAAAATGAATGTGCATCCCAATTCACAATAAAAGTGGACAGGCATCTTTGCCTGCCGTTTGCAACTAAGCAGCGTTGAGGATGATCACTTTTATAAGTCATCCTGTATCAACCCGGTAATAAAACAAGGGAAAATAAAGAGATGGGGCTGGTGCTGACCAGCCTCATCTCTTTTGGGGAATTACCTACTCAGCCGCCAATTTTTCCGCTTGTTGTTTTGTGGCAAACTATTTTATTTAATACAAGCAAACCTAAGAGTATGTTGGTCAATGAAAATAACAGTATGCCGTATATGAAAAGCCTTGCAACCTGTATGAACCGCATGATTGCAGATGGCTATACGGAAGGCTTTAAAATAACAGATGCAGGATTAGTAGCCTTAAACCATCAGCGAACTTACCAGCCCGAGGAGATCGAGGTGGTGAATTTTTTCCGTTTTGAGGGCATGTCGGATCCTGATGACAATGCGGTTTTATATGTCATTAAAACAAACGATGAGGTAAAAGGAATATTGATTGATGCTTATGGCATTTATAACGATCCGCAGATTTCCCGCTTTATGAAACGGGTAGAAAACATACAAAAAAAAGTAACAAATAACCAGGGATGACGATATCTGGCCAACCCATTCAGGCCTGCATGGAAGCATGGCTGAATTGCGAAAATCTGTTGATCGGTATGGCACAAAAGAATAAACCACTTTCCGGCCGCAGCCGGCAGGTTATTGATGAGTGTGCCCAGATTTGCCTGGGCACCTGTCATGCCCTGAAAAAAGGGCTGCACCATATGCACCAGCTGGCCTTGTTGTGCGTGGGCATTTGCGAAGAGTGTGCAGAAATTTGTGAACGGTATAATGACCACCTGTTTAAAAACTGTGCATCGGCCTGCCGGCAGTGCTCATCGGCCATTACCAATATTGCATCTGCGGCTGTTTAAAACAGCCGTATTTTTTATCCGCGTTGTAATGAAGGGCAAAAAAAATGGCTACAGTGGAGACTGTAGCCTTGCTGATAGAATGGACCGTGTATATGAGAAAGAAAGTAAATATTGCTAAAATATCAGGCCCTGCGAATAATGCCCAGCAACAGCGCTATAATAGCCAATACAATCAGTATATGGATCAGGCCTGTTGCACTCCAGTAAAAAACACCTAACAACCAACCAATTATCAGGATTACTGCAATGATGTATAATAAGCTTCTCATGTTGTTTAGATGTTGATTCAGTATACTTATCTGAAAAAATGTTGCCAATCATTTTATAGGCAAACGGGCCTGCTTTTTTGTAGAAGCCACCATCAAGCTCAGGTTTTCTGTGTACCAAATTCCACAGGACACCGGCATGTTTAGAAAACTAATTTTATATAGCACAGGTTTCATAATTGTAACCAATACAGATGCATGAAAAAACTGAAACGTTTTCTGACGCTATTTAAAAACGCAGGGATTGGCTTTATCGATGATAACGCATTTAAACTGAGTGCTTCCCTGAGTTATTATACCATATTTGCACTGGGTCCTGTACTCATTATTGTTATTTCACTGGTAGGCATCTTTTATGGCAGGGAAGCCGTGCAGGGCAGGGTTTACGACCAGCTCAATGGCCTGATTGGCAGCCAGGCGGCTTTACAAATTCAGGAAATCATCAAAAACATTCAAAATACCCAGGCTACTACCACCGGTGCCCTTGTTGGTACGGCCATTTTAATAGTGGGGGCTACCGGTGTGTTTACCGAAATGCAAGACTCCATCAACTACATCTGGTCGGTAAAGGCCAAACCCAAGCAAGGCTGGCTGAAGTTCCTGGCCAACCGCCTGCTTTCCTTTTCGCTGATTGTGGGGCTGGGGTTTGTATTGCTGGTATCGCTGATGGTTAACGCGCTGCTCAACCTGCTCAGCGACCAGCTGTACGCATATTTTCCCAACTTTACCATAGACCTGTTTTTGCTCATTAATTCCGGAATCACCCTGGTAACTATTACAGGGTTATTTGCCGTTATTTTTAAAGTTTTACCGGATGCCGTTATTTCCTGGACAGATGCCCTGATCGGTTCTGTTGTGACCGCCCTGTTATTCCTGGCGGGCAAGCTGCTCATTGGCTATTACCTGGGCAAGTCCAACCTTGGCATTACCTACGGAGCAGCCGCTTCCATTGTAATCCTCTTATCCTGGGTCTATTACAGTGCGCTGATTTTATACTACGGGGCGGAGTTTACCAAAATGTATGCGCTGCAGGCCGGCGAAGGCATTCGTCCCAAGCAAACGGCCGTGTTCATCATCAAGCGGGAAGCCAAGGAAATTCCCACCTCCTACCTCGATACCTGAAACATGGCTGACAGCCTAGTCTGCAGCAGCAAACAAGCTGACGGTTTTATTCAATTGCCCATACTACCTTTCTACTCAATACAATAGCCCCTGATTTACAGACTTGCCGGTTGCGGGTATGGACCCAATCAGCTTCTGCAATGGGCAAACTGGCATAAATTTTTAATTATCAAAGCAGTGAGACCGGCATAAAGACTTGTTGATGATTAAAAAAGTGTGCAATGAAAAATCTGAAACATCCTTCATTTATTATAGGCATAGTCAGCACTATTTTACTTTTTTTGGGTATAGGATTTAAAGGAAGCGGTTACCGCTCCGGTGACTATATCATCATTTTTAGCGTGGTACTGGGTGCCGTGCACTGGATCTGGAGCATTGTGGATGTAGCAGGAAGATCAGACATGAAGCCTTTCCAAAAACGCTTCTGGCTCATTGTCGTGATTGCGGCACCGGTGGCTGGAGGATTGATTTTTTATGCTTTGCATCAGCGCAGAAACCGGATTACCACCTGACACCTTTTTTTGCCTATATGATATTTTGATTCCTAAAAACCGCGGGATTGGGCCACTTCAGCAAAGCCCAGGATCGCTGGCGAAGCTTTCACCTGCTGCCAGCCATGTTTGCTGTATAAGATCCATCAAGAAAAAGAAAAGCCTTCCCTCCATGCCCTTTAGGCCGAGGGAAAGCTTATGGTAAAGGTAGTACCCAGGTTTACCACCGAGGTTACATCAATATGTGCTTTGTGGGATTGCAGAATATTTAAGGTAGCCGCCAGCCCTAACCCCATTCCATTTCGTTTAGAGGTAAAATAAGGTTCAAACAACTGGGAGATATGTTCTTCCGGAATGCCGCAGCCGTTGTCTTTGATTACGACCGTATGCACAATATTGTTGGTGCTGATGTCAATATCCAGCTCCCCGTTACCGGCCGGCATGGCTTCTATAGCATTGATGATGATGTTTAAAAATGCTATCTTCAGCTTATCCCGATTGGCCAGTAAATGGCAAGGCTCGTTGCAGTACCGGATCTGCATGTTGGTGCGCTGCAGCGTAATGCGGTCCAGCGCCTCGGCTATGCTTTCATCCATAATGCCCTGCAAGGTGCAGCGTTCAAATACCAGATCGGTAGGACGGGACGTGTCGAGCAGTTCGGTTATGAGGTCGCCAATGCGCTTGCTGTTGCGCTGTATGATGTCTAAAAAAACAGGCGCTTCCTCGCTTACCGGGTCATGGGTGAGTTGCTCAACAGACATGTTGATGTTGTTGAGCGGATTACGCACTTCATGCGCCAGGGTACGTACCAGGCGTCCGGTGGCCCCAAGCTTCTCCACCTGCAGGTTGGCTTTTTCAGCTTTTTTCAGGTTGGTGATGTCGTGTATCAGTCCCTGGTAAGAAACTTTTCCGGTGGTATCTACCGGTGAGGTAATGGAAAAAATACAGCTTTTCTTTTCACCGGCTTTTGTCAGCAGCTCCAGTTCCAGGTCGCTTACCTCTCCTTCTTCGTACAGGTACTTTTCCAGCAGCATTCTGTCGCTTTCATCTGTAATCAAGGAATACACGCTTTTTTCCCGCAGTTCTTCCCTGGTATAACCCAGCAGTTCCGAGGTAGCGGCATTCATATCTTTAAAAAACAGCTGCTTGTCAGCAATAAAAACAGCATCTTTAGACAACTCAAAAATGCTGCGGTATTTGCGCTCATTGGCACGCAGGGCCTTTAAATACTCGGTGCGTTCCAGCGAGTAGCGGATACACCGTTCCAGTTTATCGGCATTCAGCTCGGTCTTAATCAGGTAATCCGTGGCGCCCATTTGCATGGCTTCTATATCCACCTCTTTGTTACCCTTACCGGTCAGCAGTACAATCGGTTCTTCGCAACCAATGCTGACCGCTTCTTTTAAAAAATCCAACCCTGTCTTGCCACCCAGCCGGTAGTCAACAAAATACATGTCATACTTGCGGGTCTTCAGGTGTTCTACGGCGTCGTTAAACCGATAGCACCAGTCAATGGACAGGTTGTATTCTTCAATCTGTCGCATGTATTCCGATGTTATAAAAAAGTCATCTTCATCATCATCTATAATCAGTATGTTGATGGCGGGCTTTGTTTGCGGCATACTATTGTAATTTTCCGGGCAACTTCATTTGATACAAACAGCCGGTATTGACAATGGAATGGTGGCTGAAACTGCCATTTACGGCCTGCACCATGGAGTTGATGTCTTCTACGTGTTGCTGTTGTAATTGCTGCCAGCTGGCATCAGTTGTAATGTTTGTGTAAACGGAAACAGCAAAATGTTGAAAATCCTCCGGCAATGAAAGATCCAGAATTTCGCTTTTGTCCTTTTCACATTTAATGTAAATAAATAATTTGGTACCCGCAGGCGGATGGTCTAAAATGGAATTCAATATCAATGTAAACATTTTTGAAAACCTTAGAGCATCACCGTTTACCAGAGGTAATACATCGTAGCGGATGATGGCCTGTAAATCTTCTATTTTATGCCTTCGGGCAATGAGATTGTTCTGAACAATCTCGTTAAGATTCACCAGTTCCACAGCCGCTCCGGCAGGTACCGGCTGCACATTGCCAGCGGAATAGTTTCCATTCCCTGCCAATGGCGACAGTGAATTGTTCATAGCTATTGGTTATTGAATTCCTGGTATTGTTTCATTTTGTTGTATAGTGTCTTTCGGTCTATGTTCAGCAGCTTGGCGGCCTTGCTTTTATTAAAGTTCACTTTTTTCAGCGCCCTTAAGATCATTTCATATTCCGCATCTATGCTGGCCCCTTTCAGTGTAGTTTCCGATACCGAACGTGGCGTGGTTTCGGCCAGTTCCTCAATGGTATTGGGCACCTGATTGACGGCTGCCGGCTCTGGCGTTTTATCAAACTGCTGCAGCTTGTTGTAGTGCGAAATTTCAAATGGCAGGGAGCTGGCTTCTATCTGCTCGCCGTCGCTCAGCAAAGTGGCTCTTTTGATGACGTTTTTCAACTCCCGCAGGTTACCATACCACACATAGTTCCTGAAAATGTTTTCCACCTCAGGACTGAACCTCCTGATATTTTTTCCCAGCTCCTCATTGGTGATTTGAAGGAAATGATTGGCAAACAGCATGATATCGTCCGGACGCTGCCGCAGCGGCGGCACATCGATGCTGAACTCGTTGAAGCGGTGGTATAAATCTTCCCGGAACTTTCCTTTGCGGGCCATGTCCCACAACCGTTCGTTACTGGCTACAATAATGCGTACATCCAGCTCGATATCTTTGGTGCCACCCACACGGCGCATTTTTCTTTCCTGCACCACCCGCAACAGGGACACCTGAATATCATAGCCCAGGTTACCCACCTCGTCCAGGAAGATGGTACCGCCATTGGCCAGCTCAAAAGAACCGATCTTCTGGTTCAGGGCACCGGTAAACGACCCCTTCTCATGCCCGAACAATTCGCTGCCGGCCAGTTCTTTGGAAAGGGCACCACAGTCGATGGCTACAAAAGGTTTGCTTTTACGCTTGCTGCGCTTGTGTATTTCCTGCGCAATGGCTTCTTTACCACTGCCGCTTTCCCCATAAATAATTACCGTATAGTTGGTAGGACCTACCAGATCAATCTGCTGCAGGATGTTTCTGAAAGTTGGGGTATCGCCAAAAATGTATTCGCCGGATTGAACAATAGCCGGACCTTTTTCCTTGGCGGCAGGCGTGGTTTCGGGGGCAGCCGGGGCCTCGGCCCTTACCACACTGGCGGTGTCTTTATGGGTAGCCTGGATTTCCAGCGCTTTTTTAATGGTTACCAGGATCTCGTCGGGGAAAAGAGGCTTGGTGATATAATCATAGGCTCCCATTTTCATTACTTCCACCGCTATTTTAATATCGCTATAACCGGTAATGATGATCACCGGCACATAAGGATAGCGTTCTTTGATTTTACCTAACATGACATTTCCTTCCATGTCCTCCAGCCTGAAATCGCACATAACCAAAGAAGGCTCAACCGTTTCCAGTAATTCCAATGCTTTTTTGCCGCTGTATGCTTCTAATACTTCAAATCCATGACGGGTCAGGAACCTTTTTAACAAAAGGCACATGTCTCTGTCATCATCAATAATTAAGATTTTTTGCATGTTTTAGTTATTCTTTTATGGTTCGAAATTAAATCTTTGCTATTATGCCCACAAGCCTCTGACATGTGAGACGGGTATCTGTAATTGCTCCCGGTATTTGGCTACCGTACGCCGGGCTACCGAAAAACCTTTTTGCGACAGAATGGTTACCAGCTGCTGATCCGTATAAGGATTGTGCTTGTCTTCGTTCTCAATTACCTCTTCAATAGCAGACTGTATTACCTTGTTGGAAATAACCTGCCCGTTGGCATTGGCTATACCTTCTGTAAATAAGTCCTTCAGCAGCAATAAACCAAATGGCGTTTCGGCATATTTGTTACAGGTAATCCTGGAAACAGTGGAGATGTCCACACCTACCATCTCGGCTACGTTTTTCAAAATCATCGGCTGCAGCAGGTTGATATCTCCTGTTATAAAATAATCGTGCTGCAGGTGCACAATGGCCCGCATGATCCGGAGCATAGTTGCTTCTCTTTGCTGTACGGCATTGATAAACCACTGGGCCGACTGCAACTTGTTTTTCAGGTATTGCAAAGCCGATTTGTCGGTGGTGACCTGGGTAGTACCTTCTGCCATCTGCTTCCAAGAAGAGTTGATATTCAGGCTCTCGGAGCGGTGGCGGTACAACTGTACTTCAATCTGGTCGCCATTGCGGCTGACCACAAAGTCCGGCAAAATGTTCTGGTTCACATTCACGGAGTCCTGCTGCTCGCATATGGGTTTCATTTTTAACGTAGCAATCAGCTGCAGCACTATTTTCAGTTCTTCCTCGTCTATTCTCAGCTGCGTTTTTATTTTATCCATATTGCGGTTGTGCAGGTCGGTAAAATGGTTTTCCAGCAGGCGTATGGCCATTTTAACGTCCGGTCTTTTGGTATTCATCCGGTGCAGCTGCAGTTGTAGACACTCCCGGATACTGCGGGCCCCCACCCCTACGGGCTCCAGTTGCTGAATTTTCAAAAGAATACCCTGGATCTCTTCGGCCTCCACCCATTTGTTGTACTTAAACGAAATATCCTCAGCCAGCTCCTCAATATCCTGCTCCATAATCCCATTATCGTTCAGCGAATCGATAATATAATCGGCCAGCTCGGTTTCGTGGGCATCTTCACAGCTCAGCCGGTACTGCTCCTTTAATTGCTTGCGGTAATCCAGCTGGCTGACAATAGGCCGCTCGGGTATCTTTTCATTGTGGAGATAATTGCCATACTCCATCTTGTAATCCGGGATGTCTTCGTATCCGTATTCTTCCCAATCCTGATAATCCTGTACCGAATCCTTATTAAACTTGTCAATCAACGGCTCAAATTCATTCTTCTGATCATCTAATAAGGGATTGTCTTCCAGCTCTTGTTGTATACGCTGTTCCAATTCAAGTGTATTCAGGTGGAAGAAGTTCAGCAACTGAATCTGCTGGGGCAGAATTTTGAGTCGCTGTTTTTGTGCTAAACGCTGATTGATCATTGTATTGATTTTGGCGTATGTTTTATAAAACAACTGTAACACCAAAAAACAGATTTTTACGCTTTATTGCAAGTATTTGAATACCAGGTACTTGTATATTAAGATTGAGGCGAACGAGTTGTGTAGTACGATATAATCCCTTTTACAGCGCAGTTGTTGGGGAACAATTTCCCCGAATGCGCCCGCTTTATGTTTATTCTAACCGGCATATTAAGGCTTAGCTCATAAAAAAACGCAACCGGAAAGGTTGCGTGTATGTTGGTATAGTTAAGGGTGAAAAGAGAAAATGCTTACTCTGCCGATCGCATCCGGTATTCGAAAGACGAAGGAATGGGATAACGGTCACTACGGAGTACAGAAGAAGGATCGGGGCTTCTTCTGCCACTGGCCGCTTGGCGGCCAGCTACCGGCGCCACGGGTCTGGTTACTCCTGTATTAAACCGGGTACTGGTATAAAAAGCCCTGTGGTGTTCGTTTTTTTTCATATTGCTTACAATAAAAAGATCAAGAATGGTTATTCGCTGCGGCAGGTATCAACAAGCTGTACCTATCCGTGCTTACAAGAGACAAAACCGTACCATTTTTGCTTTAGCCAAAAGCTAGTGCTATAGCGCATTACAGGGGAATTAATTCCTCAAAAAAACCTGGATTACGTTTCCAAAAAACAACAAAAAAAATCAGAATATGGTACGGTCTTTTAATAATATATGGGTATAGAAAATTTGTTAACCCATAAAACCTTAGTGTATGTTACGTTGGACAGTTATTTTTTTAGTGATTGCTATTATAGCCGCTATCTTCGGATTTGGCGGCGTAGCTTCAGGTGCAGCTTCTATTGCTAAGATCTTATTCTTTATTTTCCTGGTACTGTTTGTACTTTCATTGATTGCAGGTGGTTTCAGAAGAGTGGATTAATGGTAATAGCAATTCCAACTTTTTCTCTTTTAGGCAAGGTGTAGGAGTCAACTACACCTTTTTTATGTCCGGGTACCGGCGGATGATACTCAATTGTTTTCAGCTTTATGAAATTCTGCTGTCAATGGTGAATGGTCAATGGTCAATGCCAAGTTATAAAACGGATAACCGTTTCGTATAAGTACAACTACAGCTCTGCTTCCAGCTTGAGACCCCAATCATCTCTAAATGGTTCAAAACCCCATATCAGGCACAAAGCGCCCAACGGCTGTACAGGTACAAAAAGATAAATGCCTGGCAACTTACCAGGCATTTACACAAACCCAACTTATAGATGACATATACTTACTGTAATGGCAATAAAAAAACCTCCCGGCTACATCCTTTATCACATCCACCTACAATCGCACTTAAACCGGGAGGTTAATTTTCTAAATCCCTTCTTTCCGTCTTGTTCCAGTCACCCTTCTTCGCTGCTATTAAAGTACTTCTTCATCATTGCCCGTCTGCTCGCTTGTATTAACCGCAGTTTGAGAAGGAATATTTACTGTCTTATCTTCCCTTTGCTCATTCACTATTACTTTTTCATCAGCCCTGCTGTCCGTGGGCGATGCTTCCGCCAAAGAATCGTCTCCACCTTCTCTTCTCGGTGTCATATCGGGCTGGTTGTTACCTTCAATCTTGGGACCGTTTGGCCGGCGGGGATCTTGTGATTCTCTATTCATAACCAATTATTTAAGTAATTAGTTTAACTAGTAAATGAAAAAACAGTGCCTGTTTTGCCAAAGCGTAACAAAGTTGTTTTATACGAAATATTTTCCTCAAACTGCTGCCCGGAGGCGGAATATCTTCTACATCAAAACATTATGTAATCCCATCACCAGCCTTTGGGTTGCGGATGCAGAACCGCCCTCTTACCACAGCCGTACAGCAACCGCCAGCCCAATACCGCCCGGGTTTCTTTCAGCCAACGCCTCACCTCTACCCTAAAATCTATGCAGCCATCTGGTTGGATCAATTAGAGCAGTAACACAACGGCCGGCCAAATGCTGCCTATGCAGAAGCCATGCTGCTAGGGTGGTACGCCAGGCTTACAGCAAAACCGGCTGGTTACTACATAAAAAAAGCAGGCAGTGTGTTCAAACAATTGCCTGCTTCTGGACATAAAAACAACAAAAAATTTCAGGGTGTGTGTTTTGGCCCGGCCTGCTGGCTGTACACCGTGGCAGGTGGTGGCTGGGTTTCGGGCCTGGGCCGTATTTTATTAAAAAGCGACCGCAGTTTGTTCAGCAAAGCTTCCCGCTTTTCCTCGCCCAGTATGTGAGAGGAGTAGTTTTTAACCAGGTAAGGCACCACAATTTTGGCAAACCAACCGGCTCTTCTCAGTACAAACCTGCGCACCAGCAAATCAATGCCCATCTCCAGCCCAAAGTTCATGACCGGTCCACTATTATCGCGGGTCGCCATTTTGTTGATTACATTAACGGCATTGCTTACCGGCCGCAGGCCTTCCCTTACACCGGCCATGTCGGACTTAATGGCTTCCTCATGGTTTTTTAAAACCGCCATCAACCGCAGCTTTTCTGCTTCCAGGTCCTCATAATTTTTTATTCTACTCATATACTTTGCTGATAATGGAATTACGAATCATGGGCACAATTACTTTTTTGCGCAAAGCAAAAATCAGTACGATCAGCAACAGAAACAAACCGGCTACGGCAAAAAAACCGGCCGCGTTGCTATTGAACAGGGACCCCAGCCATAAGGCCAGGCCGCAGAATACAAAAAACAAAAAGAAAATACCCAACACCAGGGCTGCAATACCAATGGCGGCACCGGAGGCCGCCGTAGAAGCACTTTGGGTGACTTTTGCTTTTGTAATTTCAAGGTAGGTTTTCACATAATCACCTACATGATCCTTTAGATGCTGGGCGCTTGTTTTTAAATCTTCCATGAGCAGATGGGGGTTTGAGGAAAAACAAAAAGCAGGTTTTAAGGCAACCTGCTTTTTTTGGATTAGCTATAGTTTTCTGACATGTTGCTAGCTCCTTTGGAAGCTTTTCTTCCCAGGTTAGAAAGTTCGCCTTTTGCATTGGCAAACAGGTCGGTCAGGTGGTCGGCCCAGTCACCGGCTGTTTTACCAATATTTTTTCTTAAATCAGTTCCTTTCTCCGGGGCCAGTAATAAACCTACTAATACACCGGCTGCTGCTGCGCCAACCAAACCTAAAATTACTTTTGATTTTGTAGTCATAATTCTGCGTATTTAAGATGAGCAAAAAACTTTTGTAACTAGTGTTTAAATAATCATACCAAAGAATAGACATTTAAGCGGTAATTCTGTTATCTAACTGATGTGTAAAATTATCTACATGGATAAGATTTTCGGATTGATTAGTATAATTTTTTAATTTCGGCTAAACTGGTATGATAATTATACGTTTAAGTCTGGATGTAAGCATATGATAATGAGGAAGAAAGTGCTGATAATAGATGACGAAGTGGATTTATGCCTTTTAATGAAAGCCTATTTTCTGCGCAAAAATTACGAAGTCTACATTGCCCACACGTTGGCCGATGGCATGAACCGGCTCAGTGAAATTGCACCGGATTACCTGTTTATTGACTACAACCTGCCCGATGGCCTGGGCTGGGACTACCTGCCCGAAATGTACCAGAAGTTTCCAAACACCCACTTTCATTTGATCAGTGCCTTCCGGCCTACGATGCCGGCCAACCTGGATGGCTCCAAACTAACCATTTGGGAAAAGCCCATCAGCCTGAAAGCCCTGGATCATTTCTTTTAGACACCCTGTCGCTTTTGAGGAGTTTAAGGTTTAAAGTTCTCGAGTTCACCTGTTTACCAGTTCACGAGTTGGATCACAGATTGCACAGATTTGAAACGGATTTCACGGATTCGTAAAAAGCATATGGGGTTTTGAAAGAGTTGGTGTTTTTAAAATGACTGCTTTTTTAAAGTCCTCTTGCCTGTCATCCCGACGGAGGAGGGATCTCAGAAGTTACAGCCTTTCTAGCCGCCTGATCATAACACCGCCCCTAACAACTGCAGCCGGGGTGCAATTTTCAACCACCTAATCTTCCCTGCATTCCTGCGCAATTGATATGGGATTTTGAAGAAGTTGATAGTTGAAGTTGAAAGGTTTAGTGGTTGAAATGTTGCCTATGGGCTTTTGAAAGAAGTTTACCTGGCGCTTACCTGCTCAGAGGGTTTGTTATTCCATAACGCCTCGCACCTGTCCTGCCGAACTCGTTTCGGCATCTCCAGCTATAGGGACTTTTAAAGAACTGAATCAACATCAAGCTTTCAGGTAAGGGAGTGTAAATTTTTGAAAGAGGTGGTTTGGGGCCACCAAGACCCAAAGGCACCAAGGAACACAAAGGAAAAGATGCTTGAAGTTGCCTGTCCTGCCGACACAAGTTCGGCATGACAGGGGAAGAGTTTTTCATTGATTGGAATAGCTTTAGAAACAGAGAATTACTTTGCAAACCGATATGGGCTTTTGAAGAAGTTCACTGCTGTCAACTGTCATCTGTCAACCGTCAACTATAGCTGAAAAACATTCAAAAGCCCATACGTCACTATCAAAGCTGAAACAACATTCATTGCCCGGCCTACCTCTCCACTGGGGAGGGGCCGCCCTAAAACAAACAGGAGCCGCAAAGACAATCCATCTTTACGACTCCTGTATCAAGGTATAATCAAACCAATAAAACTTCACTGACTTAAGTTCCCCCTTCAGGGGAACGGGGGGCCTTACTCCCAAATTTCATCTTCGCCTTTCAGCCATTTCTTCACCAGTTCGGTAGTGACCGACTTAGGACGCTCCAGCGGGAATCCTAAAGCCCGATCCCAGCACAGGCTGGCCAGAACACCCAGCGAGCGGCTTACCGCAAACAATACGGTGTAAAACTCATATTCCACCATGCCGTAGTGCACCAACAAGGCACCGCTATGCGCATCCACGTTGGGCCATGGGTTTTTGATCTTACCCAGCGACTGCAAAATGGGCGGTACAGCTTCGTAAATATTCCAAACGGTTTGCACCAGCGGATCATCGGGCATGTGCTTTTTGCCAAACTCCATCTGGGCCGAAAACCGGGGATCGGTTTTGCGCAGCACGGCATGACCATAACCCGGCACTACCTTACCGGCTTCCAGTGTTTTCCTTACGTAATCCGCTATCTGCTCCTGGGTGGGGCTTTCTGTTTTCAGCTCTTCCCGCATTTCAAAAATCCATTTGATCACCTCCTGGTTGGCCAGGCCGTGTAAAGGACCCGCCAGACCGTTCATACCCGCGGCATAGCTCAAATAAGGATCGCTCAGGGCAGAACCCACCAGGTGCGTGGTGTGGGCCGATACGTTACCGCCTTCGTGGTCGGCATGGATGGTCATGTACAACCGCATCAACTCTTTAAAACCCTCATCTTCGTATCCCAGCATGTGGGCAAAATTGCCGGCCCAGTCCAGCAGTCCGTTGGGCTGAATAT
>JAEWAC010000403.1 GCA_023391895.1 Bacteroidota bacterium | reverse complement strand
GCTGTGGAACGAGTATTTTTTAAACAAGCGAAAAGTAAAAAATGAAAGCGAGCCCAATGTGCTGGGCGTTTTATGGCAGTATCCTTCTTTTCGCTGGGCACTTCTTACCGCCATTGCCACCCTGTTGCTTTATACGCTGATGGAAATGCGGCGGCGCCAGCGTCTTATTCCCGTACTGGAAAAACCGGTCAACGACTCGCTGGATTTTGTGCGTACCATGGGCCGCCTGTATTACGACCGTAAGGACCACCACAACCTCAGTAAAAAAATGGCGGTACACTTTCTGGAGCACGTCCGCTCCCGGTATAAAGTAACCACACACACCCTGGATGAGGCCTTTGTGCAAGAGCTGCATGCCAAAAGCGGCTACCCGGCGCAGGACCTGAAGCGGATTGTTTCCTTTATTCATAACACCCACCATACAGCTGTCATAACCGAACACCAGTTAGCCGAGTTTTACCAACATTTAGAATCGTTTTATCAAAATACCTAAGATGGAAGAACAACTGTTTGAACAACGTACCGATCTGACCTATTTAAGCGAAGCCGTACTGCAACTGCGGCAGCAAATCAAAAAAGTAATTGTAGGACAGGATGAAATGGTGAAATTAATTGTGGCGGCTTTGCTGGCAGACGGGCATGTACTGATTGAAGGGGTGCCGGGGGTGGCCAAAACCCTGACGGCCAAGCTGGTGGCGCGGTGCATGAACGTGCATTTTTCCCGCATCCAGTTCACCCCCGACATGATGCCGTCCGATGTATTGGGTACACCGGTTTTCAACCCCCGGGAAGCACAGTTTGAGTTCAAGCGGGGACCCGTTTTCAGCAATATTGTACTGATCGATGAAATCAACCGGGCCCCGGCCAAAACCCAATCGGCCTTGTTTGAAATTATGGAAGAGCGGCAGGTTACCATGGATGGCCGCACCTATCCCATGCACCCGCCTTTTATGGTGCTGGCTACACAAAACCCCATAGAGCAGGAGGGAACCTATCGCCTGCCGGAAGCCCAGCTGGACCGCTTTCTGTTTAAAATAGTTGTGCCTTACCCTTCTGAAGCCGAGGAGCTGGAAATCCTGACCCAGTTTCACAACCTGGGCAATGCCGATGCCGTTGCCTCTATCGAACCGGTGCTGCAGGCCGAACAGGTGGTACACATCCGCAAACAGGTAAAAGACCTGATCATTGAAGAAAAGCTGCTTCAGTTTATTGCCAAACTGGTGCACCAGACCCGTAACCATAAATCCATTTATTTGGGTGCTTCACCCCGGGCTTCGCTGGCCATTATGAATGCCTCCAAGGCGCTGGCAGCCATTGCCGGCCGCGACTTTGTAACACCGGAAGACATTCTGGAAGCGGTACCTCCTGTTTTGCGGCACCGAATTATTCTTTCGCCGGATAAAGAAATGGAAGGCGTAACCGAAGATGCCGTTATTGAAAGTATCATTCATTCCATTGACATTCCACGGTAATGAAACTGCCCCGTTTTTTTCAAACCTTTTATGTCAGCAAACTGGTGTATTATATCGGCTTTGCGGCCGCGGCGCTCTTTGTGCTCAGCTACTTTGTTCCGGTGCTTTTTACCATTACGTATGCCCTGCTCATTTTTACCGTTATTACCATCGTGGCCGATGCCCTGTTGCTGTACAGTAAACGCAACGGCCTTGCTGCCCAGCGCATGGTCACCGACCGCATGAGCAACGGCGATGAAAACAAGGTGGTGATCCAGTTGTTCAACCATTATGGTTTTGCCGTAAACGCTACAGTGATTGACGAGCTGCCGTTCCAGTTTCAGGAGCGTGACTGGCACCGGGACATTAAAATGGGGGCTAATATTCAGGCCCGTATGGAGTACCAGCTGAAGCCGGCGGAAAGAGGCGAATATGACTTTGGCAACATCAACGTTTACGTGAGCGGACCTTTACAACTGGTGCAGCGCCGCTATATTTTTGAAGAACAGAAAATTGTAAAAGTATATCCTTCTTTTGTGCAGATGCGCCGCTACCACTTGCTGGCTATTGGCAACCGGCTGGAAGAAGCCGGGGCCAAGCGGGTGCGCAAGCTTGGACACAGCATGGAGTTTGAACAAATCAAGGAATACGTAAGGGGCGATGATTACCGCACCATTAACTGGAAAGCCACGGCCCGTAAGGGCGACCTGATGGTGAACAATTATACCGATGAACGCAGCCAGCAGATTTTTTGCGTGATTAACAAGGGACGGATCATGAAGATGCCGTTTGAAGGAATGACCCTGCTGGACCATGCCATCAACGCATCGCTGGTGCTGTGCAATGTGGCCATGGCCAAACAGGACAAAGCAGGCCTCATCACTTTTGCCGAAAATGTAGATACCTTTTTACCCGCCGACAAAAAGCCGGCACAGATGAACCTGATCCTGGAGGCTTTGTACAAGCAGCAAACCGCTTACTGGGAGCCGGACCTGGAAAAGCTGTTTTCTGCCATCCGCAACCGCATTACCCAGCGCAGCCTGCTGGTGTTGTTCACCAATTTTGAGTCGATTGAAAGCCTGCAGCGCGACCTGCCTTTTTTAAAACGCATGGCGCATTATCATTTGCTGGTGGTGGTGTTTTTTGAAAATACAGAGCTGAAAACTTTAATTGAAAACGAAGCCGAAACCATCGAAGACATTTACATTAAAACCATAGCCGAAAAATACCAGTACGAGAAAAGGCTGATGGTAAAAGAACTTCATAAGCATGGCATTATAGCCGTATTAAGTACACCCCAGAAATTAACCGTAAATGCTCTGAATAAATACCTGGAGATGAAGAACCGGCAGTCGATATAAACGTTTAAAGTCTAAAGTTTAAAGTTCACGGGTTCACGGGTTCGCGAGTTGGATCGCAGATTACACAGATTCTGAGAAAGGATTTCTCAGATGATAAGCCATATGGAGATTTGAAAGACTCTCTGTTTGTCAACTATCAACTACCAACGATCAGCTTAACGATATGGGTTTTTAAAGAAGTTGATTGGATGAAAGAATTGAAAGGTTGATATAGGATTTAAAGCAGTTGCTCCCATCATGTTGTTACCCATTGAGATGGATTTTTTTTCTTATGCTCTTGCCCTGTCATCCCGACGAAGGAGGGATCTCAGCGGCTACAGTTTTTAAAGCCGTCCTAACATAACGCAGCACTCCACAATAGCAGTTCCAGTGCAGTTTTCAACCCAATCCTTCCGGCACTCATAACTGACTGATAAGGGGGTTCGAAGCAGTTGGATTACAATTTTCGCGGTTTACAAAGCTATATGGGTTTTTGAAGGACTAGCTGTCGGTCAACGATCAACGGTCAACACCCAACACTCCAGCATGAGTTTTTGAAAAAGTTGATGTATTTATCTCCAATGCTCAGAAACGTTCAAAAGTCCATACGTCCATTCCAAAGCTGCAAATGAATCTTTACTGTTCGGCCTCCCGCTCCTTCAGGAGAAGGACCGAGGGTGAGGTATAGGGTTCAAAAGCCTATATCTTAAATCTGTGAAACCCTTTTCCAAATCTGTGTTATCTCTGATCCAACTACTTCAAAAACCCATATCGGGAACTTGATCGATGATCGTTGATGGTTGACCGTTGACCATTGAGTGACAGCAAGTTTTTCAAAATTGCATGCACTTTTACCCATCTGCGAAATCCTTTCTCAAAATCTGTGTAATCTGCGATCCAACTTAAAACTTAAGACTTAAGACTTAAAACTTAAAACTCCACTTACCTTTGCCGCCTCAAATCATGAATACAACCGAAAATATATATGCGCAGGGGCAGGTATTGCTGGTGAACAAGCCGCTGCACTGGACTTCTTTTGATGCGGTGCGGAAGATCCGTAACCTGGTCAAAACCAAAAAAGTAGGGCATGCCGGCACCCTGGACCCGCTGGCTACCGGCTTGCTGATCGTTTGCACCGGCCGCTTTACCAAAAAGATCAATGAGTATATGGCGCAGGAAAAGGAATATACCGGCACCATCACCCTGGGGGCCGTAACGCCTACTTACGACCTGGAAAGTGCGCCACAAGACTTTTTGCCTTATGAACACCTCACGGAAAAGGATTTAGAGGAGGCTGCAATGTCTTTTACGGGTGATATTTTGCAGACTCCACCCATCCACTCAGCCATCAAAAAAGAAGGCAAGCGGGTGTACGAGCTGGCCCGTAAAGGCGTGGAGATAAAGCTGGATCCCCGGCCGGTACACATTGCGGCCTTTGAAATTACCCAGGTATCCCTGCCGGTGGTTCATTTTAGGGTGGTGTGTTCTACCGGTACTTATATCCGAAGCCTGGCCAACGATTTTGGGGCAAAGCTGGGGTGCGGTGGATATCTCAGCAGCCTTTGCCGTACCCGTATTGGGGCGTTTACGCTGGCAGAAGCCCACAGTATAGAAGCGTTGGAGGTGCAGATAAAAGAAACCTTAAAACGGATAAGTAACGCCTAATTGCAATTGGCCATCTCCTAGATCCCGGTAGGGGAAAAATTTATTGGCCAATTGGGCATTTTCGGGACTGGGACTGGGATCTTTTAGCTTGTAAGCCCAGTCCAGCCGGATCAGGAAAAAGCCAAAATCTACTCGCAGACCCGTGCCGGCACCAATGGCCAGGTCCGTCCACAGCTTATTGATGTTGAAGTTGCCGTTGGGAAAATCGGGCAGTTTGCGGATGGTCCAGATATTTCCCATGTCCACAAAAGCGGCGCTATTGATCTGCATGCCCCCCAGGGTGGCAATGTAAAAGCGGTATTCCGCATTCAGCTCCAGTTGCATATCGCCATAGCGCTCCGGCGCCTCTGTTTTATCAAACGACTGGACCGTAGAGCCAGGACCTAATTTGCGCAACGACCAGGCCCTCATGCTATTGGCCCCGCCGGCTACATAGCTTTTAAAAAAAGGCAGGGTGGTGTCGTACTTAAACCGGTCGGAAGGCAACTGGTAACCCGCGCCGGCAAAAGCACGCCAGGCAAAAGCGGAGCGACGGATTTTATAGTTTTGTCTAAACTCTGCATCCAGTTTGATAAAGCGGTGCAGGTTTTCTTCCAAAAATTTAGAATGCGACAAGCCGGTCAGTAAACCGGAGGATTCCAAATTAAAGCGGGCCACATTGGCTACATTTCTTTTACCACCGGTAATAGTGAGGTTGCCAATGATGGAAGCCACCATGCCGCTGTTATAAATGTAGGCATAGGATTGATTGCTTTGGATAAGAGCCGTCAGGGAGTCGCCTTCAATTAACCGGGTAAACTCCAGGTTGGGCAACCGTATGTTGAGCAGCTTGTTTTTCCAGTTAAATTCATAGCCCCACGACCCGATAACAGAAGTAAGGTCAAAAAAGTCCTTGCGGCGGGTATACGCCATATTCAGGTTGAGCACAGTGCGGACGTTTTCCTTCCAGGCGTTGGGTACAAAACCAAAAGGAGATAACATCCGCGGAAAATAAATGGCATTGGTCAAGCTGATTTGCCGGTTGCGGATAAATTCATCGCTCAGGATCTCGGTGGCAAAACGAATGTTGGTGGTAGCCAGGTTCGCCCCGCGGGCAAAGTTGCGGTTTTGCAGGCCCACGTTCAGGCCAATAAAGTTGCCGTTAAAAAAGTTGCTGCCAAAGTTCTGGCTGCCTTCAATATTGGCATTTAAAGAATATTTTTCGGCCGGGGTCAGGCGTACCACAAAGTCAACGGTGTCGGTGCCGGGCCGGGGGAGCTGGTCGATGGCGACCATGCGCCAGGAGCCAACGGCATTGTAGCGGTTTTGGGTTTTCAGATAGTTGCGCTGGCTGTACAAATCGCCCCGCCTTAAAAAAATGTTCTCCACAGCCACTTTGGGTTTGTAAATGTCGTGGTACGAAACCACCTTATAACCTTTTACATGAGTGACTTGGGGTATATACTCGGCGGTATCGAGTGAGATGTCGGGATATACGGTTACATCGCCTACATAATATCGGATCAGGTGCGAGGTGTCGGTATTGGCCCGCAGGCGAATCTCCAGGTCAGCGGTGGGGTTTTGCCTTCTCCTTCTTAATTCCGCCAGTTGCTGGGCCTGCTCAATGGGGTCCAGGGTAGGGCGTAGCAGGGCAATGCCTACCGTGTCCCATACGCCCAGCAGTTCTTCGCGGGAAAAGCGCAGGTAGCCGTTGTTGCGGTACACATCGGTCAGGCGGTCCATTTCCGTCGATATGAGTGCCTTGGCAAAGGGCGCCCCTTTTTTCAGCACACTTCCTTTCAGCGAGTTTTGGGTAATCAGCTGCAGCGTGTCCCGGGTAGCCTGCGATACGTTTTGTAAAGTGTCGTTGCTGAAATTATAAGCGATGGAATCAAGGGTGATGAACCGGCCGGGATATACGTCAAAATTAACGGTGGTGCGGTACTGGGTGCCGGCGTTGGCTAGCACTACTTTCAGGGTGGTGTCGTACGTAATGGTATCGCGGTAATAACCCATGGAGTTCAATAAGGCCCGCATAAAAATAACCGACTTGTCGGCGTTCAGGCTGTCATAAACAGGTGGGTTTTGCAGGATGTTCCACAGCAGCCATTTGCGTACGGTTCTGACCCGAATGCTGTCGTGCAACTGGTTTTCCAGCTTGCTTAAAAGATCTTTTCTTTCGTCTGTACTAAATTTACCGTTTAATTGAATGTTGGTTTCGTAAACAAAAGGTTGGGCAGGATAATTTTTTACGGTACTACAGGAAAAAAAAATAAAACAGCAGGCAACCAGAACGATAAGGTGTATAGGTCGTATATGGTAATTTGCCGCTGTATCAAACATAATG
Source organism: Bacteroidota bacterium (assembly GCA_023391895.1). GTDB lineage: Bacteria > Bacteroidota > Bacteroidia > Chitinophagales > Chitinophagaceae > Flavisolibacter. The sequence goes on along the minus strand of JAEWAC010000403.1, from coordinate 178 downwards.
AATGCCGGTGCTATGCTAAGTAAGAAAGAGATCAAAGATATTCAAAGTTTAGACCAGAAAAAATTTAGGGACGAGCTGGGCCTGTTTGTGGCGGAAGGGCCCAAAATCGTTTCGGAATTATTATCCCTTATTCCGCGACAGGTAGAAAGGATACTGGCCACCGAAAGCTGGATAAAGC
>JAEWAC010000334.1 GCA_023391895.1 Bacteroidota bacterium | reverse complement strand
TACCTGTTTCTTGTCCTTGTATGTTTAATACTTTTACTTGCATTTTACTTCTGGATTAAAACGATTGAACCATTGTGGCCTGGAACAGAACCACTTACCAATATGTAATTTTTCTCTGGGAAAATTTTAACCACTTTCAAGCCTTTCACTTTTACTCTTTCAGTACCCATACGGCCGGCCATACGCATACCTTTGAATACTCTTGAAGGGTAAGAAGAACCACCGATAGAACCTGGGGCTCTTTGACGGTCGTGCTGACCGTGAGATTGTTCACCCACACCGGAGAAGCCATGGCGTTTTACAACACCCTGAAAACCTTTACCTTTTGTAGTACCTACTACATCCACCTTTTCGCCTTCGGCAAAAATGTCTACGGTAATGGCTTCACCAATATTTTTTTCAATGGAGAAGTTGCGAAATTCTTTTACAGTCTTTTTAGCGCCGGTGTTGGCTTTAGCGAAGTGATTTTTTTCTGACTGTAACGTGTGTTTTTCTTTTTTGTCGCCAAATGCGATCTGAAGGGCATTGTAGCCGTCTGTGTCTTGTGTTTTTACTTGGGTTACAACACAAGGACCAGCTTCGATGATAGTGCAGGCAGTTTGTTTGCCGCTCGGATCGAAGACGCTGGTCATCCCAATTTTTTTACCAATGATTCCTTTCATTTTTCTTACGGTTTTCCCCCGCAAGGTTGTACAAGACAGACCCTTGGTATTTTTTTTATTGGGTCTTCAATCCTGGTTCATCACCGACCTTTTCCCGAATCGATCAATTAAGTCTGGGGAAGTACCGGTGACAAACAAACCTCGAAGGGCTTGTTTATATGTAATCGCTTACGGAAGATTTTATCTCAGCGGAGGCCGACCTTCTTCTTTCAGCAGTATTTTAATTCAGAGCTCTTTTCCCGAACGGCGGCGCCGCCCGATTGAGAGATGACAATAATTTGATAAGAACTACTACTAACCGTACGATTCGCAGCTTACTGCGGCGACTACGATTAAGCTTTGATTTCTACTTCTACCCCACTTGGCAGATCCAGCTTGGACAGCGCATCTACAGTTCTGGAAGAAGAAGTGTAGATATCCAGCAAGCGTTTGTGCGTAGCTAACTGAAACTGTTCACGGCTTTTTTTGTTTACGTGCGGTGAACGCAATACGGTAAAGATCTTTTTGCGAGTAGGCAGGGGAATAGGACCTGTAACTACTGCGCCGGTGCTGCGGACAGTCTTTACTATTTTCTCGGCTGATTTATCGACCAGGTTGTGATCGTAAGACTGTAATTTGATTCTGATTCTCTGTGACATAAGTCCAATCCCATTTTTAGAATGGGAGTGCAAAGGTAATGAGGATTCATGATCCTGACAAAACTTTGAGTAGTTTTTTTCTCAAACAATTGCTTAAATGATGTTAATTGCACCTTATTTCATCATCTTTTCCCGCCTCATTGATGCAAACGGCTCCTGCACCTTCTAAGTCTGGCACAAGCAAAATAATTACTCTTGGCTTTAAAATCCTTATTACACTGGTTTGCTTTTGGTATATCGCCACCAAAATAGACTTTTCGCAGGCATTGGAGGCCTTATTGCAAGCCAACTGGGCCCTCTTTTTGCTGGCCGTTGCAGCTTATACTCTTTCAAAGGTTTTCTCCAGCTTCCGGCTTAATATCAATTTCCGGAACATCGGGCTTTTTATCAAAGAATGGCCCAACATCAAGCTCTACTGGCTGGGCATGTTCTATAATTTCTTTCTCCCGGGCTCTATCGGGGGCGACGCCTACAAGGTGATCCTGCTGACCAAAAGGTTCAAAACCCCATATAAGAAAACCACCACTGCCGTATTGCTGGACCGCTTTAGCGGATTGCTGGCCTTAGGTGTCATACTTTCTGTATATGGTATAACAGTTTTAAACAATCCGGTGTGGGATGCTCTCCTGATAGGGGGCTCTCTGGTTGCTATTGTTACCCTCTACCTAGCAGTTCGGTTGATCTTTAAAGATTTTTTGCCGGGCTTCTGGCCTACTTTTTTTTGGGGCTTGGCGGTACAGTTAACGCAGGTGGCTGGCCTGTACCTGCTGCTTGCCAGCCTGCACATTCCGCTGGAGCAACAAGAATGGATCTTTATTTTTCTGGCGGCTTCCATTATTTCTGTGCTGCCCATTTCACTGGGTGGCGGACTGGGCACCCGGGAACTGGTCTTTGCCGAAGGCGCCCGCTTTTTTCACCTGGACCCGCAGACCGGCGTCATCATCAGTCTTTTATTTTACCTCAGCACCCTGGTCAGTTCCATCCTCGGCGCCTACTTTGTATTTCATGACCCTTTGAAAGGGGCCGATAACCTGGCGCCGGCCGCTTAAATTTGTGAGTGGCAAAATAACTACCGGTGCCACCACGGGTGTCTAAAATAGAGGTTGGGCTGCTGCTGATAACGCTCCTGCTGCTGTTTCCGGGGCTGGGTAAAGTGCCTTTATGGATACTGGATGAAGCCAGGAATGCCCAATGTGCCCGCGAAATGTGGGAGCGGAAAGATTGGGTGGTGCCTACCTTTAACGGCGAACTGCGAGTGGCCAAGCCACCCCTGCCTTATTATGGTATGATAGCCGGCTTTTATTTACTGGGCCTGAATGAATGGGGTGCCCGTTTTTTCTCTGCCATTTGTGGATTACTGACCTTGGTAACCACTTATTATTTTACGGCCCGATATGCTTCAAAAACCCATGCCCTGCTCTCCTGTTGCGTGTTGTTAACCTCTACGCACTTCCTGTTTCAAATGCGCATGGCCGTGCCCGACCCTTATCTGATCTTTTTTAATGTGCTGGCCATTTTTTCAGGTTATGCTTATTTTACCGGTAAACGGCTGGGCTGGCTCGCCGTCTGTGCAGGGGCTTTGGGCTTGGGCACACTGGCAAAAGGCCCGGTAGGCATGGCCTTGCCCGCCCTTTCGCTCCTGGGCTGGCTGGTTTGGCTAAGGCAATGGAAGGCCATGTTGCACTGGCCGGTGCTGGCTGCCGCTTTTTTGGTGCTGCTCATTGCCCTGCCCTGGTACCTAGCCGTTCATCAGGCTACGAATGGGGCGTGGACCAGGGGCTTTTTCTGGCAAAACAACTGGCAGCGCTTTTTAAATCCCATGGAAGGCCACGGCGGCCTCTTTTTGCTGGTACCCTTCTTTTTGCTGTTGGGTTTACTGCCGGCATCGGTATTTATAGCAGAATCGCTCCGCTCTTTTCGCCGTCGTTTTTCGCACCCGCTTTTGCGCCTGGCATTTTGTGTGGTGATCACCTTTGTGGCTTTTTACAGCTTTTCGGCCACCAAACTGCCCAACTACCCGGTGCCGGCTTATCCGTTTGCCGCCATCCTGCTGGGTGACTGGATGCAGCAAGCCCTTACTCAACTCACACCTGCCAAAAAATACCCTTTCCTGATTTTGCTGTTCATCAATGCCGCGCTGCCGGCAGCCCTTTATGTAGCCTTAAAAAACGAAGTGGCCACCCAGGGCCTGGAGGGCAATGCAGCCCTGCTGTGCCTGCTAACTCTGGCAGCCATTGCAGCGCTATGGTTATATTATAAAAAAGGACTGGCCGCAGCCTTTAGGGTCTTGCTGGTATCGTATACCTTGTTCAATGTAGTTTTCTTTCAATACCTATACCCGGCGGTTTATTTACAAAACCCACTGACCCAAACCATTGGGAAGGTGAGAAAGTACCAACACGTAGTAGCATATAAGATGTTCCAGCCTTCGTTTGCCTTTTACCTGCCCCGCCGCATTCCTGTTTTCCGGGAGGCAAGTGCTTTAAAAACCTATATGGACTCTCATGAGGCGGTGGTGATTTCAAGGGCTTCGCTGATGCCGGAGATCGATTCGCTTGGGTTGCGGAAGGTAGCCGCCCACCATGACCTTTTTGAAGACAATACTACCGTGCTTTATACCAATGCCAAAAGATAAAAACTCGTACGAGAGGGACAGGCGGCCACTCAAAGGCCGGTAAGAAAAAGCAGGAGGTACCACATCTTGCCTATGTCTCATGGCTATAAAAATCCTGGCGGCCACAGAAAAGGATATGACAGCAACTTTTTCAAAAACCCATATGTGGTACGAAGCAAGGATGGAAGCTCAAAGAAATAAGCACCGGAAAAGTGGTGCAGGGCTGAAGCACGAAACGGCTACCGGCTTGCAGCTTCCGGGAATAAAAAAGGGCTCGTAGAGCCCATTTTGTCAAACGACCTTTAATGGTTTTTTATGGTAACATGATACCAAATGGATTTTAAAAACGGTGGCGCTGCTCTTTAGCAAAATCAGTGCCCAAATGGCGCTTTTGAGCAAGTGACTGAAAATATTTTGGAAAGTTGTCCAAAAGCAAAACCCCGCACAAGGCGGGGTTTTGAAACAATATAGCAATGAAATTATTCAGCGCTTACTTTTCCTTTGCTCTTGGCAATCACTTCTTCAGCGATGTTGTTGGGAGCCGGAGCGTAATGAGAGAACTCCATGGTAGAGGAGGCACGACCGGAAGACAAAGAACGCAGTTGGGTTACATAACCAAACATTTCGCTCAGGGGCACTTTAGCCTTGATCACCTGTACGCCGGCACGGGTATCCATACCTTCCATCATACCACGACGACGGTTCAGGTCACCGGTTACGTCACCCATGTATTGGTCCGGAGTCAGTACTTCTACTTTCATGATCGGCTCCAGCAATACGGGTTTTGCTTTACGGGCCGCTTCGCGGAAACCTTGCTTGGCACAAAGCTCAAACGACATGGAGTCAGAATCCACCGCGTGGAAAGAACCATCATAAACGCGGATCTTCATGTTGTCTACGGGATAAGAAGCCAGAACACCTGTGCCCATAGAATTTTCAAAACCTTTCTGGATGGCAGGTACAAATTCACGCGGAATGGAACCACCAAAGATGTCATTTACAAACTGGAAGTTTTTGTCCGGATTGGCTTCTTTCCAATCAGCATCAATAGGACCCAGTTCAAACATGATATCGGCAAATTTACCACGACCACCAGATTGCTTTTTCAGTACTTCCCTGTGTTCAACAGTTGTATTGAATGCTTCTTTGTAAGCCACCTGCGGGTTACCCTGGTTTACTTCCACCTTGAACTCGCGACGCATACGGTCTACGATGATCTCCAGGTGCAGTTCACCCATACCGCTCAGAATGGTCTGGCCGGTATCTTCGTCGGTTTTTACACGCAAGGTAGGATCTTCTTCTACCAGCTTGGCAATGGCCATACCCATTTTATCTACGTCGGCCTGGGTTTTAGGCTCTACGGCAACCGAGATCACCGGCTCCGGAATGAACATGTTTTCCAGCACGATCGGATGGTTCTCGTCGCACAGGGTATCACCGGTTTTGATTTCTTTGAAACCTACAGCAGCGCCAATATCACCGGCCTCGATAAAGTCGATGGGGTTTTGCTTGTTGGCAAACATCTTCATGATGCGGGAGATCCGCTCTTTTTTACCGCTGCGTACGTTCAGCACATAAGAACCGGCATCCAAATGACCGGAATACGCCCGGAAGAAAGCCAGACGGCCTACAAACGGATCGGTCATGATCTTGAACGCCAGGGCTGCAAAAGGCTCTTTTGCATCTGGCTTGCGGGTGATGGTTTCACCGCTGTTGGGGTCAGTACCTTCAATCGCTTCGATATCGGCAGGTGAAGGCAGGTAGCGGCACACAGCATCCAGTGCTTTTTGCACGCCTTTGTTTTTGAAAGAAGAACCGCACATCATCGGCACAATGCTCAGGTCAATGGTAGCCTTGCGGATAGCTTCATGAATTTCTTTTTCAGAAATCGAATTAGGATCGTCGAAGAATTTCTCCATCAAAGTATCATCGTATTCGGCTACGGCTTCAATCAGCTGGCCTCTCCAGTATTCCACGTCTTCTTTCATATCTTCCGGTATTTCCACTTCGTCAAAGGTCATACCTTCAGTTTCAGCATGCCAGATGATACCTTTCATGGTAATCAGGTCCACCACGCCCTTGAAGTTATCTTCGGCACCGATGGGCAATTGCAGCGGCACTGATTTGGCACCCAGCATTTCGCGCACTTGCTTCACCACATTCAGGAAGTCGGCACCGGAACGGTCCATTTTGTTTACAAAACCAATACGGGGTACACGGTAACGGTTGGCCTGGCGCCATACCGTTTCAGACTGAGGTTCTACACCATCAACGGCAGAGAACAAGGCAATCAAACCATCCAGTACACGCATGGAACGCTCAACTTCTACCGTAAAGTCCACGTGACCTGGAGTATCGATGATGTTGAAATAATATTTTTTAGTATCTGCTGTTGGTTTGCCATTTACGGTGGGGAAATTCCACTGGCAGCTTACAGCAGCCGAGGTAATGGTGATACCTCTTTCTTTTTCCTGCTCCATCCAGTCGGTGGTAGCTGCGCCGTCGTGTACTTGACCGGTTCTGTGAATCATACCGGTATAGCGCAATATACGCTCCGTAGTTGTGGTTTTACCGGCATCGATGTGCGCAGCAATACCAAAGTTGCGTTGAAATCTCAAGTCTGCCATGATTATTAAAATTGAATAAGTATACTGTTTGAGTTGTTTTATGTAGCATTTTTTATACAACTGCAGCCGCTTATTTTTAATACAGACTGTAGCCAAATGCCGTTATATTTCTTACCTTCCGGCTCACCTTCTTTTCCTACAGTTCTCAACACGCCGAAATTTAAGGTTGCAAAGGTAAGGAAATCGCGTACAATTCAATATTTCATTTATACAATGTTTGTTAAAGCTGCGGGCATTTCCGGCAGGCGGCACACGCCTCTAATCTACCGATATTGCATGCTCGCACAATTTTTGCAAAACATATAGAATCATTGTAATTTCAAAACATAAATCTTTATTAACCCTCACTTAAAACCCATTAAACATGGCAAAGTCAACAAAAAAGGCTGCCACAAAAAGTTCAGCATCCAAAAGTGCTGGAGGCGGCAGATCAACAACAAAATCAGCAACAAAGAGTGCATCCAGCCGTAGTGGCAGCTCTAGTTCTAGCCGTGGAGGTTCATCCTCTTCTCGTAGCAGTGCATCCAAAGGCGCCTCTAAAGGTGCATCTAAAACCGCCAGCAAAGGCGGTTCTACTTCCCGCAGCGGCAGTTCTTCATCCAGCAGGGGCGGGTCTTCATCATCCCGCAGTACTGCCAGCAAATCCGGTGGTCGTGGTTTAGCATCAGCCAGCAAAAGCACCAAAACAGCTGTAGCTAAAAAAGGCGGTGCCGCCTCCGGTGGTGGCCGTTCCTCCGCCAGTAAAGGCTCCAGCTCCAGCCGGAGTGGTTCTTCCTCCTCCCGCAGCGGTGCCACTGCCAGCAGAGGAACTTCCGCCTCCAGGAGTGGTGCTTCCAAAACCGCCTCCAAAGGAGCATCCAAGAGCACAGCCAGCAAGGGCGGATCCGCTTCCCGCAGCAGTGCCAGCAAAGGCGCTTCTAAAAGTGCAGCCAGCAACCGCAGCAGCAGCAGCAGTTCCACAGCCAATAGAGGTTTAGCATCAGCCAGCAAAAGCACCAAAACAGCCGTTGCCAAAAAAGGCGGTGCTTCTAGCGGCGGTGGCCGTTCCGCAGCCAGTAAGGCCGGCGGAAGCAGCACCGGCAGAGGTACATCTGGTGGTACCACCAGCACCAAAGCACGCGGAGGCGCCGGTACCAGGAGTGCAGCCGGCGGACGTCGCTCTAACGAAGGCGGCAACCGGGCTTCTACTACAGGACGCAGCGGTACTTCCAGACAGGGACGTGGTAGCGATGCGGAATCAACCCGTAGAACAGGTACCGAAACTACCACTACTGGTGGAGATGCTACCCAATACGAAGGCAGTAACATAACTACCGGCACCCAAACTTCGGAAGGAGTTACCAGCCCTACCACCACTGACATCAATGCCTTTGAAACCGGTTTTGATACCGATATAGCGGGCGATGTAACCGGTACAGGATCCGAAGATTTTGGCGGCGGCAACACCAGCGATGAAGATTCCGACCATAGTGCTTAAAAAACCTATATAGCGTAAATGAAAAAACCCGCCTGAGGCGGGTTTTTTTTTTATAAAAAGGTAGAGAGAAATTAAACCTTGAAGTGAGCAAAAGCCTTGTTGGCTTCAGCCATACGGTGGGTATCTTCTTTCTTTTTGAAAGCGGCTCCTTCACCTTTGGAGGCAGCTACAATTTCATTAGCCAGTTTGTCGGACATGCTGCGGCCGTTTCTTTCGCGGCTGTAGCGGATCAACCATTTCATGCTCAAAGAAATTTTACGGTCGGCACGTACTTCAGAGGGGATCTGGAAGGTAGCACCACCGATACGACGGCTGCGTACTTCTACAGCAGGTGTAACAT
>JAEWAC010000309.1 GCA_023391895.1 Bacteroidota bacterium | reverse complement strand
GTTGCGACCAGGCAGCGGCCGGAAACAGCAAAAGCGCCAGCAATTTTTTCATGGATTCCTACGGTTTGAATTACGAATTTATCATAATATAAAATAAGGTGCGAACAGCCCATCCGTTTCGTATCATTACAAAAAAAATAACGGCCGTTTTGTATCTTCGCTCCTTACCGCTTTGCGGCGGACGGACAAACCTATATACATAACAAAGAAATCATTTTTAAAAATTGATCGATGGACCTCAACATATTAACACTTGTTGTAGCTGTAGTAGCCTTACTGACAGGCATTATAGCAGGTAAATTCATTTTTGCCAAAGACACTAAAAAACGCATAGAAGAAGCCGACCAACAAGCTCAAAGCATCATACGGGAAGCCGAGTTAAGAGCAGAAACCACCCGGAAAGAAAAAGAGCTGGCCGCCAAAGAAAAATTTGTACAATTAAAGGCCGAACATGATAAAGAAATCCTGGAAAGAACTAAAAAAATAAGCCAGGAAGAAGGCCGCATCAAACAAGAGGAAAACCGGGTAAAGCAAAAAGAGCAATCCATTAACCAGAAGCTTGAACAACTGGAAAAGCAATCCAAGGAAAATGATGCCATCAAGCAAAACCTGAACCGCCAGATCGAGGTGGTGACCTTAAAGCAGCAGGAACTGGAAAAACACCAGGAAGAGCACCTGCGTCGCCTGGAAAAAATTTCGAACCTCACGGCAGACGAAGCGAGGGCGCAACTGATTGAAGGCCTGAAACAGGAGGCCCGCTCCCAGGCCCTGGCCCTGCAGCAGGAGATTGTGGACGAAGCCAAGCAAAAGGCTAATAAAGAAGCCCGCAAAATTGTCATTCAAAGCATACAGCGCACCGCGGCAGAGCAGGCCATTGAAAACGCCATTACGGTATTTAACCTGGAAAGCGACGAGATCAAAGGCCAGATTATTGGCCGCGAGGGCCGGAACATCCGGGCCATAGAAGCCGCAACCGGTGTGGACCTGATTGTAGACGATACCCCGGAAGCGATCATCTTAAGCTGCTTTGATCCCCTGCGCCGAGAAATTGCCCGCCTGAGCCTGCAGCGCCTGGTGTCCGACGGACGGATTCACCCGGCCCGTATTGAGGAAGTGGTGGAAAAAACCCGTCGCCAGCTGGAAGAGCAGATCATGGAGATTGGTGAAAGAACTGTCATTGAATTAGGCATCCATGGCCTCCATAAAGAGCTGGTACGCCTGGTGGGTAAAATGCGTTTCCGTTCCTCCTACGGACAAAACCTGTTGATGCACAGCCGCGAAGTAGCCAACCTGTGTGCCGTTATGGCCGCCGAACTGGGCCTGAACCCCAAACTGGCCAAACGTGCCGGCCTGCTGCACGACATTGGTAAAGTGCCGGATGAAGAAACAGAACTGAGCCACGCCCTGCTGGGAGCCAAGCTGGCCGAGAAATACGGGGAGAGCCCCGCAGTGGTAAACGCCATCGGCGCCCACCACGACGAGATGGAGATGCAATACGTGATCTCTCCCATCGTACAGGCCTGCGATGCCATCAGCGGTGCCCGCCCCGGCGCCCGCCGCGAGATCATGCAGCAATACCTGCAGCGCATTAAAGAACTGGAAAACCTGGCCCTGAACTATAATGGTGTGGAAAAAGCCTATGCCATCCAGGCAGGCCGTGAGCTGAGGGTGATCGTAGAGGCCGACAAGGTTTCTGACAACGATAGCGAGAAGTTGTCGTTTGAGATTGCCCAGAAAATCCAGACCGAAATGACTTATCCTGGCCAGATCAAAGTAACGGTGATCCGGGAGAAAAGAACGGTAAACGTAGCCCGGTAAGGAATAATGAAAAATTAAAAAGGTAAAATGAAAAAAGGGGTGCCTGATAAAGACCAGGGTGCTCCTTTTTTCATTTTACCTTTTTAATTTTTCATTTTCCATTTAATATTTTTCATTTTCCATTTTTCCTCCTACCTTTGCCGTCCTAAATTTTACGTTATGAACCCCGCTATAGCATTCGTGCATGAGCAGCTTTCTGGCAAAAAAGAATTCCCCAACTTCAAGGCTGGTGACAACATTACTGTAAACTATAAAATCGTTGAAGGTAACAAAGAAAGAATTCAGTCTTTCAAAGGGGATGTGATTAAGAAACAAGGTACAGGTGCTACAGCAACCTTCACTGTTCGTAAAATCTCTGACGGTGTGGGTGTGGAAAGAGCCTTCCCTTTCTTTTCTCCAAACATTGATTCTATCATCCTGCACAAAGTGGGTCGTGTACGTCGTGCCAAGCTGTACTACCAGCGTGAGCGCAGTGGTAAAAGCGCCCGTATCCAGGAAAAGAAAAGAGCAGTTTCTACAGAAAAAGCATAAGCTTTGCTATAATTCATTGAAAAGCGGAAGATTACCTTCCGCTTTTTTTATAATTAAGAATCTATTTACAATACGAAGCTGTATATTTATGATACCTTTGTTTATTATTAATCATTTTTAAATCCATTTTTTATGAGCCTTGGTTGGAACGAAATTCTGCTCATCCTTTTGGTGGTGCTTCTTTTATTTGGCGGTAGAAAAATTCCTGAGCTGATGCGTGGCCTGGGTAAAGGTATCCGTGAATTCAATGATGCCAAAAACAACGTACGTAAAGAAATTGAAGAAGGAATTAATGAAAAACCGGCTTCTTCAACAACAACTACGTCTGCAACAACGCAGCCATAATAAAGTGCTTATAAGACTTGCCACCTGCTAAAGAGGGGCAGGTCCACAACGTAGTAGAGAAAGGAGCTGACACATTCTTGATCTGTACCATACGAACCAATAGTTTTTGATCTTCTACCATAAAACTATTTTATGGACGTATTTGCTCCCAACCACCTGTTGCTGATCATGCTGGTGGTGTTGTTATTGTTCGGTGGTAAAAAGATACCTGAGCTGATGCGGGGTTTAGGTCATGGCATAAGAGAATTCAACAATGCCAAAGACAGTATACATAACGAAATTAAGGAAGGAATTAACAAACCACCAACGACAGAAGCACCCAAGCCAGAGCCATAAGTAACTCTTTTTCAACTGGTTAACTTTATTATTGCATTATCGGTAGCCGCTATAAAGGCCCGGTAATGCTTTTTTCTTGCCCGTCCTTTTAACTTCTTCTAAGGATTTTTAATACCCATAGGATAAATTTTTCTATATTTATGAGGTACTTTTGCCTCGCTTTAGCATCGCTGATGCAACAATAAAGTTGAGTACTGGTTCCCGTGTGATTTTGAAATAGACCCTTAAAAAGCCTATTAATGTTTAAACTCTTATTGTTGACTGCTTTTTCGCTAACCTCATCCTTTTCCGTATTTGCTGCAGATGCACAACAAGGTTTAAGTGTAAAACAGCTTCATTTTGGTGATTCCATCATTAAAGATGAAGTACTTGTCAACCCTCGTGAAGGTTTTAGAAACCTCTTTGAAACCCAATCCCTCAATTCAGGTTTTGCTGTAAAGCTCAATCCCAAAGCCGTAAGTTTTGTAGAAGATTATATAGACGACCATACGGCCAATCTTACCAAAATGAAAACCTGGGGTAAACGCTATTTTGATATGATGGATGGTGTTTTGGCCAAACATGGTTTGCCCATTGAGCTGAAATACCTGGCTGTGATTGAATCACAGTTACAATCCTACGCAGTTTCCTGGGCAGGCGCCGTTGGCCCTTGGCAGTTTATGCCCGCCACCGCCCGGCTGCTGGGCTTAAAAGTAGGCAAAGGCAAAGATGAACGCACCGACTTTTATAAAAGCACCCATGCGGCTGCCCGTTATTTAACCAGCCTGTATGGTATTTATAACGACTGGCTGCTGGTGATTGCCGCCTACAACTGTGGTCCGGGTAACGTTAACAACGCGATCAAGCGCAGCGGCACACGCAACTTCTGGGACCTGCAGCACTATTTGCCGGCAGAGTCCAGAAACCACGTTAAAAAGTTTATTGCTACCCATTATATTATGGAAGGTGAAGGCGGTATTACCACCCTTACCAAAAAAGAAGCAGAGAACTTTAAGCTGGATACCACCTCTGTATTATCGCCCGCCCCTCATATGCTGTACGAAGTAATAACGGTAAAAGGTAAATACAACTCCACCGTGATTGCCGAAAACCTGGAAATGAGTATAGCGGAGTTCAACAAGCTGAACCCCAATTTTGATAAACAACTGGCTTTAGGCAATAGCTACCAGTTACGGTTGCCGGCTGCTAAAGCCCTGCTGTTCCAGGCACAAAAGCCACAGATTTTAGAGCAGTCGATCCGCCTGGCTTTAACTATGGCCGCGCGTTAATTTTATTTTTTTATTGTTGCATAGAAAGCGAAAGAAGGTGCTGGCTTACGTAGTCAGCACTTTTTTTATGGCTGCCCCTTTCAGCAGGCATTCCTCCCACTCTTTTTCGGCATCGCTGTAAAAGGTAATGCCGGAGCCGGCCTGATACGACAAATACCGGCTGGCTGCATTGTACAGGATGCTGCGGATAACCACATTAAAATCAAAGTCGCCGTTGGGAGCGATATAACCTACCGAGCCGGAAAATAGGCCCCTGCAGGTGGGTTCGTATGCTTCTATCAGCTGCATGACCCGGTGCTTGGGTGCCCCGGTCATGGAGCCCATAGGAAAAGTAGCTTTTATGATATGGGAAAATGAAATATCGGGCTTCAATTCGCCACTGATGGTAGAAATCATCTGGTGCACATGCGGAAAGCTGTAAATACCATAAAGCTCGTCTACCTGCACACTGCCCTGGCGGCAGATTTTGGAAAGGTCATTGCGCACCAGGTCCACCACCATTACATTTTCGGCCTTTTCCTTTTGGCTCCTTTGCAACGCCTCCTTCAGCTGCTGGTCCTGCGCTGCATCGGCACTTCTGGCTGCCGTGCCTTTGATGGGCTGGGAAACCATACGCTGCCCTTCTTTAAACAAAAAACGCTCGGGACTGGCACAAACCAGATACTGATCGTTCAGCCGGTACAAAGCCGAAAAAGGATTGGGCGACAGCTGCACCAGGTTGTGAAAAACCGCAAAGGGGTCCACAACAGCGTCATCTGCAAAAAACTCCTGGCAAAAATTGATCTCGTAGCAATCGCCGCGCAACAGGTGCTGCTGCAGCTGACCAATGGTGTGAATGTACTGCTGCCGGCTCAACCTTTGCTGCAGGTGGATATGGAAGGAAGCGGCTGAAATTGTTTCCGGCGTTTGCATCAACTCTTTAAAAACCCCATAGGGGTTTGAGCCTTCAATATGCAACTGCCCATCCCGGATATACAGCACCGTGGCCGGCTGGAAAAAATAAAAAAGCGGAAAGCCTACCGGGTCTTTTTTGTTGGAAGTTATACCCAGCCCGGCATGATTGGCCTCATAAGAAAGGTGCCCGAAAACCCAGGACTGTCCATCCGCCAGAAGATCCACTTCCTGCAGCCTATGCGTGGCCGCCTGCACCCACTCGGTGGCGCCAACGGCCAGCAAACACTCGTACCGGTGGGGTGCCTGGGTGTATTGCTGGTTGTCTAAAAAACAAAAAATGTTGAACTGGCGGGCCCAGTTCAACATTTTGCTTTTTACCTGTACTACATCACCAATCGGATAAGTGTAAACAGACAGGGTGTTATGATTTAAATGTTCTTAAAAGTCGTCTTCCTCATCGTCAAAGCCGCTGTCATTAAACAGATCCATGTCTTTGAAATCTTCCTCTTCTTCTATCTTGAAGTCCTCATCTTCATCGGCTTCTTTACCGGCTTTGCCTTTTCTGGATTTGGGGAGGTCAAACTCTTCAAAATCCGGGTCCCAATCATCATCCTCATCACTGTCTACATCATCGTCTTCATCCATATCGTCGTCATCGTCAGCGTCTTTTCTGGCAGCCGATTTTTTGGCCGGTTTTTCATCCAGCTCGTCGTCTTCCAGATCATTGTCTTCCTCCTGCTTTTTTTTGGTAGCTGTTCTTTTGGCCTGGGCCTCAACAGTAGCAGTAGCTTTTCTAGCGGTGGTTGTTAGTTCCTTTTCTAATAATACTGACATATCTAAAGGATTAGCGGTGTAAAATTTAGGCGAAGTTTTTAATTCCCCCAATTTTAAAAAAATTTTTTTAAATGCGGGCAAGTGCTATTATTAAGCACCTGCCTTTATGATCTGGTCCCTGCCCGGCCCGTTGGAAATATAGCGAACCGGCACCCCTAATTTGTTATTGATAAACTGCATATACTCTTTCATCTGCTGCGGCAGTTCGGCCTCTTCCCGCATACCGGTAATGTCGGTCTGCCAGCCTTTGAATTGCTGGTAAAGCGGAGTAATAGGGCTGCGCAGCATCTGGAACGGAACCTGCGTGGTTTCCTTGCCATCTATTTTATAACCGGTACAGATGGAGAGGTTTTCAAAGGCATCCAGCACATCGGCTTTGGTCATAATGATCTGGGTAACGCCATTGATCATGCAGGCGTATTGCAGCGCTACCAGGTCCATCCAGCCACAGCGGCGCGGCCGCCCGGTAGTGGCCCCAAATTCATGACCGGTTTTGCGCAACTGCTCGCCAACCTCGTCGTGCAATTCGGTGGGGAATGGACCACTGCCCACACGGGTACAATAGGCTTTTGAAACACCCATCACCTCTTTTATTTTTTGCGGGGCAATACCCAAACCGTTGCACACACCGGCCGATATGGTATTGCTGGAAGTTACAAACGGGAAGGTTCCAAAGTCTATATCCAGCATGCTGCCCTGGGCGCCTTCGGCCAGTACGCGTTTGCCTTCGCTGATTTTTTTGTTGATGAAGTATTCGCCGTTTACAATGTTCAACTGCTTTAAAAATTCCACCGCTTCAAAAAATTCTTCTTCCCAGGCGGTAATGTCTTCGTTGAAGTTGTAGTTGTCCAACAGTTTCTGGTGTTTTAACCGCAGCTTGATGTAAGAGGTGGTAAAGCTTTTGTGCATCAGGTCGCCAACACGAATGCCATTGCGGCCTGTTTTGTCCATATAAGCCGGGCTGATACCTTTTAGCGTAGAACCAATCTTGCCTTCACCTTTGGCCAGTTCAGCCGCTTTATCCAAGGCCCGGTGCGTGGGTAAAATAAGGTGGGTACGCTCTGATATAAACAGGTTCTTTTTCAAGTCTACCCCAAAGGCGGCGACTGAATCGCACTCTTTGCGCAGGGTTACCGGGTCCAGCACCACACCATTGCCAATCAGGTTAACGGTACCCTGGTGAAACACGCCCGAAGGTATCTGGTGCAAGACAATTTTTTTATCTTCTACATACAAAGTGTGCCCCGCATTGGGACCACCCTGAAAACGTGCAATGACATCGTAGTTGTTGGCAAAATAATCTACAATTTTTCCTTTGCCTTCATCGCCCCATTGTAAACCAAGAATAACATCAACCATAAAAAATAGTACTAGGTAATTGTGTGGGCAAAAATAGGCGAACGGTACCAACAGGTAAAATAAAAACCATCTGCCGGGTGCGGTTCGCTGGTATTTCTCACCAGTTCAAGTGTTTGCGACCGTACAAACGGCTCCCACACCTTGTTATTGGGGCGATTTTCAGAAACTGTTTAAAAGTCCATACCGTCGCAGGCCAGTTCACCGGTGCCTTTCCTATTCAAGGAATACAACGCGTATCTCACCTGCTTTTCTGCCCGATAGTTTATATAGGCAAGTAATTGGAGTGCTATAAAAGAATACTTTAAATGATATTGCAGCTTAAACCCCAAGATGGTACACGACCGATTAAATATTCTCCATTTCGTAGCGCTCCACGCTTTGGATACCATCCAGGCGGAGCAACCGCTGCACCAAGGCATCCAGTTCTTCCTTATCGTGTACGTACAGGCGGATGTTGCCTTCAAAAATGCCTTCCTTGGCCTCAATGGTCAGGGCATTGATGTTGAGCTTTAACTCCGCAGAAATAAGGTGGGTGATTTTGCTGACCACGCCCACATCATCCAGCCCGACGATTTTTAAACCGGTGAGGAAAGAGATTTCTTTGTTCTTGGCCCACTTGGTTTTTACTACGCGGTGACCGTAATTGGCCATCAGCTTGGCAGCGTTGGGGCAATTGGTGCGGTGAATGGTCAGGCCTTTGCCGGTGGTTACAAAGCCAAATACGTCGTCGCCGGGTATGGGTTTACAGCAGTTGGCCAGGTTGTATACAATACGATCACTGCTTTCACCAAAAATAATCAGCTCCGCGTCTTTTTTGGGCAGGCCGGGATGGTACTCCGGCTTCGGCTCCAGTATTTTTACCGGCCTGGGCGCCTCAAGGCGGTCGCCGGTCACTTTAAATTCCTTCAGCTCTTTCAGATCGTTATTCTTGATTGCGATCTGGTAAAAAAGCTCCAGGTTGGAGTTGTATTTATAAAAGCTGACCAGCTCGTCCAGGTTTTGCTGGTTAAAAGCCACGCCCAAGCCTTCCAGTTTGCGCTGCAGGGTGTATTTGCCTTCTTCGGCTATGGCTTTTTTCTCTTCTTTTAAGGCATCTTTTATTTTAGTGCGGGCCTTGGCGGTAACCACAAAATTCAGCCAGTCTTCCGAGGGTTTTTGCTTGTTGGAGGCAATGATCTCTACCTGGTCGCCGCTGCGCAGCTTGTGAGAGATGGGCACCAGCTTGTGATTGACCTTGGCACCGATACACTTGGAACCCACCTCGCTGTGTACCGCAAAGGCAAAATCAAGCGCAGTGGCACCTATAGGCAGCATTTTTACATCGCCTTTGGGGGTGTACACATAAATTTCTTCGGCCAGGAAGGAGCGCTTAAAGTCCTGCAGAAAGTCCACCGAGTCGGTATCCTGGTTGGTCAGTACTTCGCGTATCTGGTTGAACCATTTATCAAAGCGGCTTTCATCGGCACTGCCTTCTTTATACTTCCAGTGGGCGGCCAAACCTTTTTCAGCAATTTCGTTCATGCGCTTGGTACGGATCTGCACTTCCACCCATTTGCCCAAGGGCCCCATCACCGTCGTGTGCAGGGCTTCGTACCCATTGCTTTTGGGATTGCTCAGCCAGTCGCGCAGCCGCTCCGGTGAAGGCGTATATTCATCCGTGATCATGGAGTACACCTTCCAGCAATCTTCTTTTTCTCTTTCGGGAGGCGAGTTTAAGATCACGCGGATGGCAAAAAGGTCGTACACTTCTTCAAAGCTGACGCCTTTTTTCTTCATCTTGTTCCAGATGGAGTGGATGCTTTTGGGACGGCCGTAGATCTCAAAGTCAAAACCGGATTTTTCCAGCTTTTCTTTCAGCGGACGTACAAACTCATTGATGTACTTGGTGCGTTCCCGCCGGGTTTCAGCCAGCTTGCGGGCAATGTCCTTATAGGTTTCCGGCTCCAGGTACTTCATGGCCAGGTCTTCCATTTCGGTTTTGATATTGTACAGGCCCATGCGGTGCGCCAGCGGGGCATATACATATACCGTTTCGGAAGAAATTTTGAGCTGCTTTTCCTGCCGCATGCTGTCCAGCGTACGCATGTTGTGCAGGCGGTCGGCCAGTTTAATGATGATCACCCGCGGATCGTCGGTCAGCGTGAGCAGTATTTTGCGGAAGTTTTCGGCCTGCTGCGAAGCATTGACGTCTACTACATTGGAGATCTTGGTCAAACCATCCACGATCTTGGCGATCTCGGAGCCAAATTCCCGTTGTATGTCATCCAGCGAAATATCGGTATCCTCCACGGTATCGTGCAGCAGTGAACAAATGGTGGAGCGTACCCCCAGCCCTATTTCTTCCACGCAGATGCGGGCCACGGCTATGGGATGCAGAATATAAGGCTCACCACTTTTGCGGCGCATGCTTTTATGGGCATCCACGGCCATTTCAAAAGCATGGCGGATGAGCTTGCGGTCGCCGGGTTTGATGCGGGATTTGAGGGAACGCAATAAGGCACGGTACTCTCTGAGTATCAGTTTCTTTTCCTGTTCTTCATTGAGGTTATACTTCGGGGTCAACGCTACGGTTTCCATACGTTACGAATTTACTGCTTTTGATCGTGTGCATAAAGCACAAACACAAAGCCGATACGAACAGCCTGATTTTTAACAAAGCCGAAGGGTAAAAGTAATGGCAAACGGGCAAAAACCAGCACACGGTTTTGGATAATCGCCCCGGAAAGCCTATGGTCTTTTTAACGATTTATTGCAGGCAGGGTCAAAATCTGCCCATTTTTTTTGGAACCACATATGAAATGATTCCCTTACTTTTGCAGCCCATTAAATGAAGTTTAAAGTTCAAAGTCGAAAGTTTAAAGTTCTTTTTTATAACATTAAACATCCCAACTTTAAACCTTAAATGTTCTTTGCGGATGTGGCGAAATTGGCAGACGCACCAGACTTAGGATCTGGCGCCGCGAGGCGTGTAGGTTCGACTCCTATCATCCGCACCACGCGAATATTGAACACGCAACAAGGAACAAGGAATAACGAATGCAGAACAGCTATCTTACATTTCAACATTCGACATTTCTTGTTCCTTGTTCCTTATTCAAAGGTTCCTTGTTCGTTATTGATACTTATCAAATTTAGAAAATGGCTACAGTAACACAACAAGAAGTGGCGCCGCTGCACAAGCACCTGAGCATCACTATCAATAAAGAAGATTACCTGCCCTCTTTTGAAAAGTCTTTAAAAGACTATAGCAAAAAGGCCAACATTCCCGGCTTTAGAAAAGGCATGGTGCCTTCCGGCCTCATCCGCAAAATGTACGGCAACTCGCTTTTTGTAGACGAGGTGCTGAAAACGGTTGACCGCGAGGTGTTCAACTACATTCAGAATGAAAAGCTGGACATTTTTGCCCAGCCCCTGCCGGTAGACATGAACCTGCAACAGCTGGACGTAAACAAACCTGAGACCTACAATTTTACGTTTGAAGTAGGCATGAAGCCGGAGTTTCAGGTGGCCGACCTGACCAAAGAAACCCCCAAGCGCTATAAAATTGAAGTAACCGATGCCCTGGTGGACGAGGAAATTGAACACCTGCGCAGCCGTTATGGCAATATGACCGAACCGGAAGAAGTAACCGGCGACGAAAACGTTCTGAATGTAACGTTTGTGGAAACCGATGCAGCCGGCAACGAAGTAGAAGGCGGTATCCGTAAAGACAACTCTTTGCTGGTGCGCTATTTTGCCGAGGACATTCGCCCCACGCTGATGGGTAAAAAGAAAGACGACACCATCCAGATTGCGCTGGCCACTGCTTTTGTGGGCCGCGAAAAGGACGCCATTCTGCAGGACCTGGGCCTGGACGAAGCCGCAGCTGCCGACAAGCATTTCAAGCTGCTGGTAACCAAGGTGGGCTTAGTAGAAAAAAGAGAGCTGAACGAAGAATTCTTTACCCAGCTGTTCCCCAACGGTGAGGTAAAAACCGAAGAAGAGTTCCGCAACAAGCTGAAAGAGGAAATTGAAAAGCAGTGGGAAGCCGAAACTCGCAACCAGCTGCACCACACGCTTTACCACACCCTGCTGGATAAAACGCACATTGATTTCCCGGCCGAGTTTTTAAAGCGCTGGATAAAAACCCAGGGCGAAAACAACCAGCCTAAAACCGATGAGCAGGTAGAGGCCGAGTTCCCTACCTTTATCAACCAGCTGAAGTGGACGCTGATCACCGAAAAACTGATTGGAGAAAACAACATCCAGGTGCAGCAGGACGACATCCGCCAGTTTGCCAAGCAGCAACTGTTGGGTTACATGGGCATGAATGCGCTGGATGAAGAACAGGATTGGGTACGCGACTACATAGACCGCATGATGAAAGACCGGAAATATGTAGAGGATGCTTACAACCGCCTGCAAACCCAAAAGCTGTTTGACTGGGCCGAAACCCAGGTGGCAGCACAGGAAACCACGGTGAGCAAAGAAGAGTTCATCCGCATGAACGAGGAGCACCAGCACCACCACCACGAGCATTAATTAATAATTAGTAATTAAAAATGGAGAACTGAGGAATCGGTTCTCCATTTTTGTTTTGGAGGGAATATAAGGTTCTCGAGTTCACGGGTTCACTTGTTCACGAGTTGGATCACGGATTACACGAATTTGATAAGGATTTCGCAGATGGGGAGCTGTATGTGGTTTTGAAAGAGTTGCAAACAGGCATGGGGTTTTGAAGAAGTCATGCTGTTTGCCGGTAAGGAAAACAAGTTGCGGTACTTACCAACCGTACAAGTGTGCCACGCAACGGCCGCCCAATAGCAGTGCTACTGCTGGTAACAGCAACTTCTTTCCTCACCCACTAATCCCTCTCCTGATGGAGAGGGAGGCCGGGCACTTGATTTTATTTCAGCTATGTAATGACATATGGGCTTTTGAAGGTATTTCAGCTTTGACACCAAATCATTCCACTTTTTGAAAAGTCCATATAGCGGCAGGAGATGCCGGAACAAATCAGGCATGACAGCGGGGAGGTGTTATGGAGAGCAAACCGTCTGATAAGGTAAACTTCTTCAAAAACCCATACGCAACACCCAACCTCTCAACTATTCAGCCATCCGGCTCTTTCAAAACCCATATGCTTTTCACGAATCTGCGAAATCCTTATCAAATCCGCGACATCTGCGATCCAACTCGTGAACATGTGAACTCGAGAACCTGAGAACTTTAAACTTTAAACTTTAAACCTTAAACTTTAGACTCTCCCCCTCCCCGGCACGACTTTTTTCATTTTCCACTTTACATTTTTCATTTTGCCTTACCCAAACGTGGCAAAATGTCCGGTTTTTAACCTCAGCATGGTATTTGGTACGTCACAATAACTTAAATTGCTTTACTAATAATTTAGATGATATGAGTTTTCAGACCGAATTTGAAAAATATGCCGTGAAGCACCGTGGTATGTCCAGCAATACTTTAGACAGTTATAATAAATACCTGGTAACGGCGCTAACCCCCAATATTATTGAAGAGCGCCCCATGAACGTAGCGGTGATGGACGTGTACAGCCGCCTGATGATGGACCGCATTATTTTTATGGGTTACCCTATCAATGATGAGGTGGCCAACATTGTAACGGCCCAGTTGCTGTTTTTGGATTCTACCGACCGCACCCGCGACATCAATATGTACATCAACTCACCCGGTGGCAGCGTATATGCCGGCCTGGGCATTTATGACACCATGCAGTATGTAAGCCCCGATATTGCTACCATCTGTATTGGCATGGCCGCCTCAATGGGCAGCGTATTGCTGGCAGCTGGTACGCATGGCAAGCGTGCGGCCTTAAAGCACGCCCGTGTCATGATGCACCAGCCCAGTGGCGCTATTGGCGGACAGGCTACCGACATTGAAGTAACGGTAAAAGAAATCCGTAAACTAAAAAGAGAGTTGTACGATATTGTTTGCCACCACTCTGGCCAAACACCGGAACGTGTGGAAACCGACTTTGACCGCGACTATTGGATGACGGCACCTGAAGCCAAGGATTATGGCCTGGTTGACGAAGTGCTGCTGACAAACCCCCGAAAAGACAAGAAAGGAGACGCTAAATAATTTAATCAAAAAAGAATTCAAGATGAGTAGCATAACAGACTTATTATACAACCGCCAGTATCTTTTTGGTCCTGAACCCGGCACCCCGCCCGGCGTGCCCGGTGAACCTGAAACCGAAGAAGAAAAAGAAGAGCGGGCCGAGGTAGATACGCGCATGCTGTACAAGCGCCTGGAAAGGTATTTTTTTGACAGCCGCGCCATTCACCTGTGGGGCATTGTAGATGACAAATCGGCTAAGGACGTAGTAACCAAACTGTTACTGCTGGATGCCGACAGCCCCGGCAAGGAAATTAAGTTTTACATCAGCAGCCCCGGCGGCTCGGTTACTTCCGGTATGGTGATCTACGATACCATGCGCATGATCAAATCGCCGGTGAGCACCATTTGTATGGGCCTGGCCGCTTCTATGGGCTCTATCTTACTAAGTGGCGGCGAAAAAGGCAAGCGCTATATTTATCCGCATGGCGAGGTCATGATTCACCAGCCTTCTTTAGGCGGTCATATACAAGGTGTTAGTGCCGATATGGAAATTCATGCCGAGCAGATCTTGCGCACCAAGGAAATGGGTGCCCGCATCCTGGCCCAAAATACCGGGCAAACCGTGGAGCGCATTAAAAAGGACTTTGAACGCGACTACTGGATGAATGCGGAAAAAAGCATCGAATACGGTATTGTGGATAAAATTGTAGACAAGCTGTATTAAAAGTTCACTAGTTCCAATGTTTACGAGTTCACAAGTTGTTGTAAAGCAGCTTCAACTGTGAACTCTCTTTCTAATACTTTCTTAAATAAACGAAAAACCGTTGGGAGCCAGCGGTTTTTTTTAATTTTGCAGACTATGGATGCAGCTAAACCTGCATTTTTGGCTTCTTATACATATCAGAATCAACTAAATGGCAAAAAACATATTACATTGTTCCTTTTGTGGTCGCAGCCGCGATGAAGTAAAGATCCTTATAGCGGGCCAGGAAGGACATATTTGTGAGAACTGCGTGGAGCATGCCCGGGAAATTATTGACCAGGAGCTGGTGGTGCGTGATGATAAAGCAACCGGTTCTTCTTCCTACAAGCTAACGGTGAAAAAGCCCATGGAAATGAAAAAGTTCCTGGATGAATACATTATCGGGCAGGATGAAGCCAAAAAGGTTTTGTCCGTAGCGGTGTATAATCACTACAAGCGCCTGCAATACAAGGCCGATAATAGCGCCGGTAACGAAATAGAAATTGAAAAAAGCAACATTGTCATGGTGGGTGAAACCGGTACGGGTAAAACCCTGCTGGCCAAAACCATTGCCAAGCTGCTGAACGTGCCTTTTACCATAGTAGATGCTACCGTGTTTACCGAAGCCGGTTATGTAGGCGAAGACGTGGAAAGCATTTTGACCCGCCTGCTGCAGGTATGTAACTACGATGTAGCGGCTGCGGAACGCGGCATTGTGTACATTGATGAAATAGACAAAATTGCCCGCAAAGGCGACAACCCTTCCATTACCCGCGACGTAAGCGGCGAAGGCGTGCAGCAGGGTATGCTGAAGCTGCTGGAAGGTACCGACGTGCTGGTACCACCCCAGGGCGGCCGTAAGCACCCCGAGCAAAAGCTGATCAAAATAAACACCCAGAACATCCTCTTTATTTGCGGTGGCGCCTTTGACGGTATTGACCGCATTATTGGTCGCCGCGTGCAAACCAATACCATTGGCTTTAACGTAGACAAAGAGCTGCAGGAAGACATGAAAAAGAACCTGCTGCGCTATGTGAATGCCCAGGACCTGAAAGCCTTTGGTTTGATCCCGGAACTGCTGGGCCGCCTGCCGGTGGTGACCCACCTGGATCCGCTGGATGCCGAAACTTTACGCGCCATCCTGGTAGAACCCAAAAACGCCCTGATCAAGCAGTACATTCGCCTGTTTGAGCTGGAAGGCATCAAGCTGACGATTGAAGAAGAAGTGTATGATTTTATGGTGGAAAAAGCCGTGGAGTATAAACTGGGCGCCCGTGGTTTGCGCAGCATATGCGAAGGCATTTTGACCGATGCCATGTTTGAGCTGCCTTCTTCCAAGGAAAAATATTTTAGCCTGGACCTGGAATATGCCAAGCGTAAATTTGACAAAAGCAAACTCAGCTTGCTGAAAGTTGCTTAACTTCAAACCTATAACCTTTAAAACCATAGTTATGTTTGGAAATATGTTTGGAATGAACAAAGAAAATGCCCAGGGTCAGGTAGGCGAACTGGTAGAACGCCTGAAAGGCCAGGCTGGTTTGTCCGACGAGCAGGCACAAAAAGTATTGGAGACCATCAAAAACTTTGTGGTAGAAAAATATCCGATGCTGCAAGGCGCTGTAGACAACATTTTTGGCGGCCAGCAGCAATAAATTTCCCAGCAAATACATTGCAAGCGTTATCCTGAAAAGGATGACGCTTTTTTATTGCTTTTATCTCTAATAGAAATTACATGTATAGGTTTTTTTATTGATAGTAATGGTTTTTATTCAGGATTACCATATGGGTTTTAAAAGAATAATAATGTTGCTGTAGCAATTAGAAAAACGAACCTGTAAGACTTTCATAAGCAATGCTATAAGACCGCTTTAATGAAAGCTTGTAAAAGCCACAATGGTTCGTATATTGGGTGTTGTCCGCAACCGGCACAATCATAAAACTAACTGAAATGGGCACTAACACATTGAAAATGCCTTTTAGCAGAGCAAAGATGCTGAAGTACACTGCTATCGTTCTTTTTGTGCTGCTCCTAGGCATAGATATGTTCGTCGACAGTGGGGCAGAGCAAGGTGGCATGCATTACTTCGGAAAAGCGTTTGGCCTATTTAATATGTTCATCTTCGGTCCTTTGTTACTGGTTTGCTTGCTTTTGCTGGTAAGGCGGAGCAAAGGTTTGGTTTTCACTGATAAAGGTTTTCAGGATGATTCGTTTTTTGGCCTTGGCGGACATGTGCACTGGTCTGAAGTGGAGGATATTGAGCGTGTGGTTCTACATGGTTACAAATTCATCAAAGTGCGACTCAAAGATCCAAATGAGTTTATTGCAGGATCTTCCGGTGTATTGAAATCTTTATACCGAATCAATTATAAGTATTATGGTACGCCGTTGTTCATCAGTTCACTGCTACTGAGCACAAGCTTTGACAGGCTGTATGAACAGGTGCAAATTCAGTGGCGAGCGGCGAAGTGGCAAAGCGGCCAACATCAGATTTCCGAAACCAAGGCAGAAGAACATGGCCTAGGCTGATTATCTTTAGTGACCACATAGAATAAACATGTAGCTATAGCAACACAGAGTACCTTGGCTTCGGAAATCTGTTGAACGCTGTTACCTGCCATATAAAAGCAATCCCCCAGAATCTATGGATAAACTTATTTTGACGATCTTGACAATAGCCTTTTCATTAGCTGTAAAAAGCCAAAGTCTTTCGAACTCTATAGATAGCTTAATGAAAGCAAATCAAATTCCAGAACTAGGTATTGCTGTTATTTCAGCAGATAGTATTTTAGAATTGCAAACTTTAAGGTTCCATCGTATAGACAATAGAAAT
>JAEWAC010000272.1 GCA_023391895.1 Bacteroidota bacterium | reverse complement strand
CTCTATAGCGGCGGCCCAAAAACCCAAACCCGATACTGCGGCTTTAGTAAGAGATTCTTTGGCCGCCGATTCGGCAGCCCGTTTTGATGCCGCCGGCGGTTTCAACAACAACATTGCCGGTACCGAGCAGCTGACCACGGTGGAGAACGAACTGGTGCGGATCGCTTTTACCAACAAGGGCGGCCAGCCTAAGTGGGTGGAGCTGAAGCACTTCAAAGCTCCTGACAGCACTACCGTTAAGATGGCGGCTTCCGACTTTGACAAAATCAATTACACCATTAATACGGCGGCCAACAAAACCGCAGATATCACCAACTTTTACTTTAGCGGCGGACAGGTAGCCAAAAACAGCGATGGCTCTCAAACCGTTACCTACCAGTTGCGATCGCCGGAGGGTAATGCCATTGTGCATCAGTTTGTGTTAAAGCCGAACCAGTATATGGTCGATTTCAACCTGCAGGTGGCCGGCGTGAACCAGCTGCTGGGCGGCAATACGCTGAACCTGACCTGGCAAAGCCGGGCGGAGCAGCTGCAAAGAGACCTGTCGTACGAAAGACAGCAGTCTCAGATTGCTTACCGCGTAGATGGGGATTATGACCATTCCGCCGCCATGGGCAGCGACCGCGAAACCTTCAAGGACCCGGTTAACTGGATTGGCGTAAAACAGCAGTTTTTCAACACCACCTTTATTGCCAAAAACAATTTTTCTTCCGGTGGCGTGGAGTGGGTAAGTCCCACCAATGGCAATACCGTTGTGCAGGCGACGGCTAATTTGCAGGTACAACTGCCGGCAGCGGCTAATGCTACCGTTCCCCTGGCTTTTTATTACGGCCCTAACGACTATAAGGTTTTAAAGCAATATAACATCGAACTGGAAGATATGGTAAACCTGGGTAGCGGTGTGTTTGCCTTTGTTAAATACCTCAACCGCTGGATCATTATGCCGGTGTTTGACTTCTTCCGCAATTTTACCGCTAACTATGGCATTGTGATCCTGCTGTTAACGCTTTTCATCCGTTTGCTGATTTCCCCGCTTACCTACAGCAGTTATTTAAGCGGTGCCAAAATGAAGGCCCTGCGTCCGGAAATTGAACAATTGAAAGCCAAGTATGGCGATGACCAGCAGCAGATCAGCATGGAGCAGATGCGCCTGTTTCGTGAAGCCGGCGTGAATCCGCTGGGTGGCTGTATCCCGGCCCTGTTGCAGATCCCGATCTTCTTTGCCTTGTATAGCTTTTTTAACTCCAACGTAGCATTGCGGGGTGAAAGCTTTTTATGGGCGCAGGATTTGTCGCAATACGACTCGATTTTGAACCTGCCGTTCAGCATACCTTTTTACGGTGATCATATCAGCTTGTTTACCATTACGGCTACTTTGACCAGTTTGGCTATTTCCGTGTACAGCATGAGCATGACACCTGACCAGAACAACCCGGTGCTGAAGTACATGCCGTACATCTTCCCGGTTTTCCTGCTGTTCATCTTTAACAGTCAGCCTTCGGCCTTAACCTGGTACTATACGGTTTCCAACATTATTACACTGGTGCTGCAGTTTATTATTCAGAATTATATTATCGACCACGATAAGGTGCTGGCCAAGATTGAAGCCAACCGCCGCAAGCCCAAAACCAAGAGCAAATGGCAGGAGCGGATGGAGCAAATGCAGGAACAGCAAAAGAAAATGCAGGAGCAACAAAAGAAGCTGCAGGACATGCAAAAGAGAGGCAGAAGTTAAATATGCACATTTTATCAATCCCGCCGGCAGGCGGGATTTTTCTTTACGCAACTAATTAGGATATTTGGTACGTCTTTTAATTGTTTAAATATCAATATGAAGCAACTAACAGGCCTTTTGGCTGTATTGATTGGTTTTACAATACCTGCCCTGGCTCAGAAAAAGTTTACCGAAGGAACCGTAACCTATGATATCATCATCAATACCGGTTCGGACAAACCACAGGCGGCCGATTTTTTTGACGGTGCCACCAGTACCATTTATTTAAAAGGCATGAAAAGCCGCACCGAAATGGTAAGTTCTTTGGGTACCCAGGCTACCATCATTGACGCGGCTAAAAACACCATAGCAGTTTTAAAGGAGTTTGGCGAGCAGAAATACCTGATCCAAATGACGCCGGCCAACTACCGCGATGCCAACAAACGGTTTGAAAATGTAAGCTTTACTTACCTGAACGATGAAAAAACCATCATCGGCTATAAATGTAAAAAAGCGGTGGGCAAGCTGGCCAATGGTTCCACCTTTACGGTTTGGTACACCACCGACCTGGTACCTGAAAACAAAGACTTTCAGTATGTGAACCGCAGCCTGCCGGGGCTGGCAATGGAGTACGAATCGGCCGTAGGTAACCTGCAGGTAACCTATAAGGCTTCCAAAATATCTTTCAATCCTGTACCGGCATCTAAATTCGACCTGCCACGATCCGGCTACCGCGTAATGACGTACGAGGAAAGCAAGGGCCAATAAAAAAGGGAAAAACTTACTGGATTGCTGGATTAAACTTGATTTTATCCAGCAATACTTTTTTCTTCAGGGGCAAAATGTAGGTAGCGTTGCCCTTTTGGTAAGTAACGACCGTATTCAGCATGATATAATTGTCTTCCTCATGCTGGGTCAGCGGAGTGCTGCCACGATAGTTGTAGCCTGATTTTAGTGAAAATGTCTTATAATTGTAATTGTAAGACTTGGCTGAAAGGAGGCTTTTGCTATATGTATTTTTCTTTTTGCCGCCGCCATCACCCAGGGTAGCAAAAGAAGCAACTGAAGCAGTTATCAGCAGGGCTGTAACCAGCTTTATTTTCAGTACGTTTTTTAATATGTGGACGGCGGGACGCATTGCTGGTGCAAAGATATGAATAAATTTTAACATTCCTCCAACTTCTTATCCAAAACTTTCTACATTTTATAAACGGCAGAAAAGCTAAAATGTTACAAAAACTTGGCTTTTTTTTAGCTATATAGTAATTTGAACGTATAAATTTTAAATGATCACGGACCCATATCAGAACGATAAAGAAATTTTAAAAGAGCTGCTAAAGCAGTACGACAACCTACGGACCGGCAAGAGCACCGCCTTTTTGGAAGAGGAATCTTTTGAAAAGATCATCGACTGGTTTGACGACCAGGAAGAGCTTGTCAAAGCCCTGGAGGCCGCCGAAATCAGTATTGAATATTTCCCGTTTTCTTCTTCTTTGTTACTGCGCAAGGCCGACCTGTTACTGGCCTCCCGTAAGTATTACGAAGCCCTGGATGTACTGGAAAAAGCAGAGCTGCTGGACGCCACCGACATCAACCTCTATATTTTAAAAACCGATGCCTACCTGGCCTTAGACATGCAGGAAAAAGCAGTAGCCCTGCTGGAAGAAGCCATTCACCTGTTTGAAGGAGAAGAAAAGGTAGAGCTGTTGTTTGAGCTGGCAGACGTATATGATGATTATGAAGAGTTTGAAAAAGTATTTGACTGCCTGCTGCTGATTTTACAAGCCGATCCTACCAGTGAGGAAGCGTTGTATAAAATCTGCTTCTGGACCGATTTTACCGGCCGTAACGAAGAAAGCATCCGGCTGCACCTGGCTATTATTGATGAATATCCTTATAACGAGCTGGCCTGGTTTAACCTGGGCGCTGCTTACCAGGGACTTAAATTGTATGAAAAAGCCATAGATGCCTACCAATACGCCATTGTCATAGACGAAAAGTTTGATTACGCCTACCGCAACATAGGCGACGCTTATATCCGCCTTCGGAAGTACCGGGAAGCCATCGAAGCCCTGGAAAAGGTACTGGAGCTGTCCAAGCCGGAAGAAGTAATTTATGAAGCCATCGGTCACTGCTACGACCGCCTGCGCAATTATGCCCAGGCCCGGTTTCATTACCGCAAGGCCTCGCACCTGAACC
>JAEWAC010000212.1 GCA_023391895.1 Bacteroidota bacterium | reverse complement strand
ATGTGGACTTTGAACATGAAAGACGTGAAGAAGTGATTCAATACATCTACGAAAAATATGGAAGGGACAGAGCAGCCATTGTTGCCACCGTAACACAAATGCACGGCAAAGGCGCCATTCGTGATGTGGGAAAAGCAATGGGGCTTTCGCTGGATTTGATCAATAAACTTTCCGGCAGCATTCATCATTATGGCGGGACAGTAAGCAAAGAGGAAGTGAAAGACATTGGTCTCAATCCCGCAGATCCGCATCTGAAAAAAGTACTGGAGCTGACAAGTCAGTATATTGGTTTTCCGCGGCAGTTGGGGCAACACACAGGAGGATTCATCATTACCCGTGGCAAGCTTACCGATCTCTGTCCAACCTTAAATGCCCGCATGCCCGGACGCACCTGCGTGGAGTGGAACAAGGATGACATAGATGCACTCGGTTTTTTAAAGATCGATGTGTTGGCGCTCGGTATGCTTACCTGCATTAAAAAGGCGTTTGCTATTGCTGAAAAACATTATGGCAAAGCGTATAACCTCGCCACTATTCCACGGGATGATAAAAAGGTTTATGACATGATCTGCGCCGCTGATACCATCGGTGTTTTTCAAATTGAAAGCCGTGCACAGCAGGCAATGTTGCCAAGGTTAAAGCCAAGAGTATTTTATGATTTGGTGATCGAGGTGGCTATCGTTCGCCCCGGGCCGATTCAGGGTGATATGGTACACCCTTACTTGCGACGGCGCAACGGAGAAGAACCTGAGGAGTACCCTTCCGAACAACTCCGTGAAATTTTATCTCGTACCAAAGGTGTTCCTCTCTTTCAAGAACAAGCCATGAAGATAGCCATCGTTGCCGGCGGATTTTCGGCTGCGGAAGCCGATGAACTTCGACGTAGCATGGCCACATTTAAGCTGCCGGGAACTGTGGGTACGTTAAAAGAAAAGCTGATAAACGGAATGGTAAAAAACAAGTATGATAAGGAATATGCAGAACGTGTATTCAAACAACTGGAAGGTTTTGGTTCCTACGGTTTTCCTGAAAGTCATGCGGCCTCTTTTGCTTTGTTGGTGTATGTGTCCAGCTACCTGAAATGCCATTACCCCGATGTTTTTGCCTGCGCCATTTTAAACAGTCAGCCCATGGGATTTTACCAGCCTTCGCAATTGGTGCAGGATGCGCAAAAGCATGGCGTTGATGTTCGGCCCATCGACATTAATTACTCAGAGTGGGATTATACGCTGGAAGAACAGAGCGGTGCATACAAAGCATTGCGGATTGGCTTTCGCCAGGTGAAAGGCATTCGTGCCGATGAAATTGAAACATTGGTGAAGAGGAGGAAAGGCTTTTATCGAAGCGTTGATGAATTACGCAGTGTTGGTGTTGCAAACGCAACACTCGAACGCCTGGCCGATGCCGATGCTTTTCGGTCCATTGGTTTAGACAGGCGGCAGGCACTTTGGGAGGTCAGTACAAAAGATCACCAGCAGGCAATGTTTGCCGCCCAGCAAGCTCCCGATTCTATTGGTGAAGTAGTGCAGTTGCCGCAACTTCAGCTATCCGAACATGTGGTGCAGGATTACGGTGCCACATCGCTTTCAGTGAAAGCGCATCCGGTTAGTTTTCTGCGGCCGCAATTGGCGCAATTGCATGTAACAGCGGCTAAGGATTTAAGCAAGCTGCAAAACGGTCAGCCGGTAAAAGTTGCCGGTCTTGTGTTAGTGCGCCAACGACCCGGCACGGCAAAAGGTGTTTGGTTTATGACCATTGAAGACGAAACCGGCTGCGCCAACCTCGTTATTTTTCCCAATGTGAATGAGCAATACCGCAAAGCAATGCTGGGCTCACGGTTGTTCATGGCGGAAGGAACCGTGCAAATCGAAGGCGAAGTGATTCATGTGATTGTTACGGCCGGTTATGATCTTTCTAGACTCTTGCGCAAGCTTACTTCGGTAGGCTGCGAAGATTTGCCTTTGCTGACCTTATCCCGTGCGGATGAAAAAGTGACTGTTTCAGACAACCGCATTGCATCCCAACAAAAGCTTTTTCCGGATGCCAGGAATTTTCGGTGAGAAACAAATTGTAAGCGGCGCCGGAACAGCTTTTTTGTGCCAGTTTCTTTGGCCTAAATTTGGCGGTGTTTCTATCAGAAATGCAGAACTTTATGTTTTGCTAAAAAGCATTCCAAGCTTTTAAAACTTTCATGCTATGTGTTACTCCCTCACAAGAAAAATTACACAGCCGGAATACCTTCAACACCTGGATGGCGATGATAAATATGCCTTTCTAAATTCTGAGTTTGCAGCATACAAGGGCTTTGATCATAACATGCTGCCGGTGGATAGGAAAATGGAAGCGAGTCACACTACTGAACGAGTTGCTATGCAGTGGGGATTTCTGCCAACCTATCTCAAAACTGCAGAAGACGTAAAAAGGTTCCGGTTCGGTTACAAAGATGACAGCGGTAAGTACCACAAAGGATTTACCACGCTCAATGCCACAAGTGAAGAATTGCTAAACAAAATGTACAAGGATGCGGCCCTGAAAAGACGATGCCTGGTCCCTGTGCATGGCTTTTACGAGTGGATGCATGTGATGGTTGTTGGCAAGAGCGGAAAGCTGTTGAAAACGCCGGAGAAGTTTCCTTACCTCATTAAAATGCGTAAACAGGAGGAGTTTTCACTGGCCGGCATTTGGCAACCGTGGCACAACCGCGAAACTGGCGAAACGATCAATACGTTCTCCATTGTGACAACCGCTGCCAATACGTTGATGAAACAGATTCACAACAGCAAGGAAAGAATGCCAACAATATTGCCGGGAGACCTGGCGGAAGCATGGTTGTACAATGACTTAACCGACCAGCAAATTCTTGACATTGCTAACTACCAGGTTGCCTCTGCGGAAATGGTAGCCATTCCTTTGCACAAAGATTTTCTAAAGCAGGCCAACCCGCACGAACAGATTATCTACAAAGAAGCGCCGGAACTAACGTACGCCTGATTGAACGAACAATCGAAACAAACGTGGTTCACCTTCTCTGAAGTTACCCGTGCATTTCTTCAATGATCTGCACATTCCAGCGGTTGCGGATAAGAAATGCCGTCAGCAGAATGCGCATGCGCTCAACCGGTATTTGCAGAAACAATGCAGCCATACCCAGCACCTCGCTTTGTTTATCATCAATGGCTCCCTTACTGGTAACAATCTCGCAGATCATAGCAAACAGCGTTTCGCGAAAGTCATCGGAAATAAGCGGCGCAGCCTGTTCCAATATGGTCTTCGTATCGCTTTCCTGCTGAAGGGAAAGCGCTTTTACGCTTAGCGCATTCAGGTCTGTGCTTTTAAATTTCGAGCTGAGAACAATGGCTCTTGACAGTTGATCAACTTCGGAGTTGGTTAAATTTTTATGGTTGTACATCACGCAGGAAAACAAAATGGCAACAGCGGCTTCCTGTTCGGTTTCAATGGTCAGTGGCATGCAAAAGGTTTGTGTCAAATGTAGGAAAGAGGAGAGAAGGGAAAGAACTTTAGACACGGGTAGTTTGCATGCAAAAGCGAAAAGAAGAATAACAGCAATCGTTGATGAAATTTTTTGTCGGCTGAAACGCTTACCCCGCAAGCGTTTCAGCGTTCTTTGCAAACATGCTGCAAAAATTATATTTAGATTTTTTTTGGCTGTATGAAAAAAATAAATTCATCTTTGCATCGCAAAACAAATTAATAACTCATGCATCGCAATCCATTACATATCGAAACAAAAGGCTTTAGCCGGATAGGCTATAACCTTTGCGGGGCATGCGTTTCAACGAATTAGCGTTAAACCAAAACGAATATGCAAAAGCCCCGCAAAACAATGCGGGGCTTTTTTATTGGTTACGAAAAACCGTTGCACTGTTTGTCAAAAAAGCGAACAGCCAAAAGAATCTAAAACGAAACAACAGTCAATGCTAAAACAACAATACATAGCAATCCATCAAAGAAGTCCTTTAGGGGCATGGTGTGCTCTTCCCAAACCAGCGGCAATCCATACGATCAGTAATGAATTGTTTAATGGCCGCATGGAGAAGGTGTATCTCATCACACGACCGAGGTGTGCTCAAACGTAGATGCAGCAAGCATTTCAACGAATAGCGAAAGCCCGGTCGAATAAAACGACCGGGCTTTTTTGTTAACCGTGAATTGGTAGGATTTGAAATGAATTGGTTGGATGTAAAAGATAAGACAGATTAAAAACAAAGGAGGCGTTATGACATTTTTAGTGGTTTTACTGGTGGTAAAATATATCTTCTCCCTTCTGGCTAACATGGGGGGAACGAAAGAGCCGGACATAAACGGATGGCAGGACGGCCCTTCCGAACACAATGTGTGGTGGTAAAAATATTTAGGTGCAGAAAAGGAGGATAAGCTTCCCCGTGAGATGCAGCGGGGAGCTTTTCAAAATCAACTGAAATAATTGCTGCATAGCGAACAAAGCGTACAAGAGTGCAAGCAAAGTTTAATAGTAGTACTTCAGCTAAGTACATAAAAAAGCTAAGAGAGAACAAAAAGATAAAATGAGTTGAAAGAGAAAATCCTTTGTCTCTTTTCCTCTTTCAACTCTTAGCGCCAACAGGAGGTAAACCATGAAATTCAATTTCATCAACAAAGCAAAGCAAGTAATCAACCACGAAAGTGCAACGGCCTTTGCACTGACCAAAGAACTGGAACTATACACTGCCGTAGCT
>JAEWAC010000115.1 GCA_023391895.1 Bacteroidota bacterium | reverse complement strand
CCTTTATGTACTCTTTTTTGTGCCAGCCAGCTACCGGCACTGGTCGCCAGCATTCCAATGCCAAAAGTCAGAAAAAATAACACCCAGGAAGGCAGGTTACTTATAAAAGAAGATATGTTCATCTTTGCGGTATAATTTAAAATGTGTATGTCACCGGTAACCTTAATAACACCATTAAAAACCAAAAGATGGTTCAATCGTGCAGGTGCTTTTTTATATTTTGTAATTTGTTTTATCTATCAGTTCTAATAAAAAGCTGTACGGTTCTGTTTCGCTTTAGGGAATATCTTTCTCCATCATATCCTGAACATACTGGAGCGGCACCTGGGTTACTTTAAAGCGGCGGTGCAAGCCCTTGGAATCCAGATCCGCAATCAAAACGATAACAACACCAAAAGAGACCGCTAGTAAAATCATTTGGGCAATATGCAATACGCCATTGGTTCCGGTCAGGTAACCATAGGCAAACATGCCCATACCTGATAAAATGAGCAGTGAGGCCCAGATCGGATTGGGTATCCTGAAGATCAACCCCAGTATTTTTCTTTCTATTGAAAGGCTAATGAGTTCGTTTATGGCACTGATAAAAAGCGACCGTAGTTCGGAATCCACATCTTCCTGGGCCAGCGTAGCGGTTTGTTGCCAGATGGTTATTTGGAGTTCATCAAATCGGACTATTTTCTTTTCTATTTCATCCTCCGTCTGAATGGCCAGCAAGAGGGTGGTGTATTCGCGGATAAGCCTGCGGATTTCCTGCTTTTGCTTTTCCGGGATCAGGCTGGTGCGCAGGTAACAGGTGCCAATGGTTTGTGCCTGTTTAATGACTATGCTATTGCGGTTGGCAAACCTGGACCAGGTAAGCGAAAAGGTAAAACCCAGCATAAAAGCCAGTAATCCAAAGATGGCAGCAACGGCCGTGCCTATAGATGTTTCCTGAAATTTGACGCCGCTCAGGTATCTCTGTTGTGCAATGTAGGCACCAGTTCCGCCGGTCAATACACAGAGAAAGATGATCAGCCCCAGCAATGCCCATGTTGGCATACTGCTGAAAAATTGCCCGATGCCATGACCTTTGAGCCTGATGGGAATTTTAAAAGGTGGTTTTATCTGGTTCATGCCTTACTACCTCTTTGTAAATGATTGCAGCTAGCTGATCAGGGTGTTTTGTATTTTACAGGTGTGCTTTCTCCCAGGCCCTTACTTTTTGCCGCGCTGCATTGAAAATCCTTTCGTAGTTGCCTTTCCGCAACTTCTCGCTCACATCCGGCTTTAAACCTTTCCAGAGGGCGTCATATTTGTTGTACACGGCATAATACATTTCCGGGCTGGCAGGCGCCACCACATCGGTTCCAAACAGAAATCGATCGGGGTAACGGTTGAGAATGGTAATGGTGTTTTGAAGCGATTGCGGAGAAAAGCTGAGGTATTTAGCCACCTCATCCCACGAAATATCGAAATGAACATGCCGGAGTTCCGGATCGGCCAGTATGTCTTCTACGAGCTGCATATAGCTTGGGTTGCGTTCACCAATGGGTGCCGAAGCAGAAGGCTGCACCGGGTGCACGATCCGGCCCAAACCAATATGCGCCCAGATGATGGTGGTATTGGGATGCCTTTTCAACAGCGCTTTCATTTGAGACAGGTATACCGGCTCTGCACCGGCTTTGGCAAAAGGCATGTCCATATCGTTATGGATCAGCACCACCAGCCCCACCTCGCCGGCAAAATCGAGCAGGCTATCCAGGGCCGGATTAGTGAGGCTGGCCACTTCACCGGCCACTTTTGCAGAAACAAACTCTTTGTGGATGCTGAATTCGCCAATGCCTGAAAACACGCCGGGAAACGTGAGCAGCACGCGTTTTATATGGGCTTTTGCATACATGTCGGCCGGGTTAAACCCTGTGATCATGGGGTCGAATCGCTGCTTTTCGGCTGCGGAAAGCGAGTTATACGCTTGTGCTATATAGGCGTCGGTAAAGGAGTAATAGTAGAGCGGCGCATCGCTTTGCAAATAATAAGTAGGCGCATAGGTGGCGGAGTTCTGGTAAGACCACATTTGCTGCAAGGGAATGCCAAACAAAGTAGAACGTCCTACGCGGTTGCCCATAATCTCTAAATACTTATGGATATCGGTGCCTTCCTGAATATAATTCGTCAGGTGGAAATGGGCGTCATAAAACGTAGAGTCGGACACGGGTATGGTGATTCCCTTTTTTGTCTGGGCTATGAGGTGGCCGCCTGAAAAACACAACAGCTGGGTGCCAATTAGAGCAATGCCATAAAACCTGCTGCATGCCTGGGAAAGTTGCTTAATCATGGTATAATTATGCATGGCTGTTTGTCTTAGGTTGTTTCCAAATAGTGTACTGCTGTTTATAATAAGATGTCGGTGCCAAAGGTGATCGTTGTTCCATTCTGGCCGGCGGTATACAATCCAAACGTGCCACCGGCTGAGCTTTTATAAACGCGCATTATTTGTAAATTCAGTCGCCACCCTCGAGTTCTGGTTGGGTAAAGATTAATACCGCCGCCGGCCTCCCAGGGATGCCTTTTAAATTCATCAAAGAAGAAGGAATGAACACCGTAGGCCATCAGCGTTCTCGGAATGACCATATAAGAAACCTGGAGACTATATCCGTAATCACGAATTACGTTTATAGGAGGTATATGTCTGTCGCCGTCGGTATCAAAGTTTGATAATCTTCTTGCATGAAATTCAGCTTGTATTCCAAGTCCTTTATACTTAAAGCCAGCATCTATATTTACATTATCCACATCGGCTTTATCTACTGTAATTGAATCACCTAAAGCGCCTGTTTCAAAAAATAAAACCCCATCTGACATACGTACCTGTGTATTGTCTGGAGAAGGTTCGCCTATATTATTAAAACGGTCCTCCCGGCTATGATTATAGGAAACACCGAAACGTGTGGCCAGATCCTTATGATCTTCAAGATCGCCAATGCCGCCACGGGGTCCAAATTCACCGGTAGTGGGCATCCACCAAAGACTTGCACTGACAGAAAGATCTCTGGTGAGTTTTGAAGCCTGTATGCCTAATGAGCTCAGGTTGTTGCCTACCATTAATTTATACCTTGACTTGGGGAAAAGATCGCCAGTCAGCCACATTCCATTGGTAAAACCACCCCGGAGCGATTCTTCGCCCATTGTTCTGTCTGTTGACGAATAAAACGGAAAGGATCCCTGCATGGACCTAACCGAAAGATTAGGTCCCACACCCATGCCCAACTGGAAATGAGGGTTAAATTTATAAGCTAGATAGCCATATACTAGGGATTGTTGAGTGGTAAAAACGGTCCATACGGTTGCGCCGTAGGTAAGTTTTGGAGTGGCAAACCAGCCCGATAACCAGATCATGGTGCGATGCCAGAAAAAATCATTTCGCCCTTTAAATTCTCTGTCTCTTCCCAAATGATCCTGCCAGATTTGATGGCCCGGCAATTGGTTCAGGTAGCGGGCAAGGGCATAAATACTAATATTTAAAGTTCCAGCTTTTGTTTTTACCAAGTCGAATCCTTTACCCGGTGTAAATTCACCGGACGCATAATTTTGATAGGCTGTGTCCTTTACTATACCTCTTCTTAAAAGTACGGCTTCCGTTGTTGAGTCTTCCTGACGTACGTCCTCTTGCGCAAAAACATTGATAGAGATCAGGATCGATGCTGAAAGAATAAGAAGAACGCCTGAGGAAGTTTTACACAGTCTCATAATTTTCTATTCTATGTATTAACTGCCAGAAGAAAATATCAATCTGATTACAGTTTGGGTTGAATCCAATAAGGATCTGCTTTTAATTGCTCTACTACATATTGAATTACTTTCTGGCCTTTTACACTATTGCCGGCTTCATCCAATGGCGGCGATACGACTGCTATGCCGAACTTGCCAGGGCAAACCGCCAGCAAGCCACCACCTACACCACTTTTGGCAGGAAGACCTGAATTAAATAGCCATATACCGGAATCATCGTACAAGCCTGCTGTAGCCATTACCGGTAAAGTGTACATGACCGTTTCGGGACTAACCACTTTCTTTTTGGTTACCGGGTTGACACCGCCATTGGCCAGTGTGGCTGCCATTTCAGCGAGATCTTTTGCATTCACATTAATAGCACATTGCTTGGTGTAAATATCAGTTGCCTGGACCGGGTCAAAATACATGCGGTTGTAAGCTTTCAGCAAATGGGCAATGGCCTGGTTGCGCAGGTTGTCGCCGGCCTCGCTTACATACACCGGCCAGTTAATAGCAAGTGGCCGGCCGGCAAATTCGCTATGGATATCCAGAATGCTTTTCCATTTGGCTGCAGAATCGGCCCCGTTAACAAGACTGCTGGCGGCAATAGCACCAGGGTTTACAAGCGGATTGATTTCTTTTCCTTTCTGCATTTCAACAGCTACGATGGAGTTAAAGCGCATGCCTGTGGCATCC
>JAEWAC010000009.1 GCA_023391895.1 Bacteroidota bacterium | reverse complement strand
GCCAGGAGCTTCGGTAAATTTTCCTGTAGCAGTTGCAGGTAGATAGCGTCAGTGGTGCCGTCTTCCAGCTCTATATCCCAATCGCTTTTTTCTTTATGAAAAGGATAGTTGTTGCGGCCGTGCATGCTAAAGGTAAATACCCGCGGCTCGTGCTCAAACAGCTTGGCGGTGCCATTGCCCTGGTGCACATCCAGGTCCAGGATCAATATTTTTTGCGCCAGCTGCCGGTACAGTAAATCATTGGCCGCTACGGCAAAATCGTTGAGCAGGCAAAAGCCTTCGCCCCGGTCGGCAAAGGCATGGTGCGTACCACCGGCTACATTCAGGGCGACACCATTTTGGAAAGCGAAGTGGCAGCAGTCAATGGTGCCCTGGGTTATCACCAGTTCGCGTTCGGTGAGTTGGGGCGATTGCTGAAAACCAAGGTGCCGCTGTTCTTTGGCCGATAGGGTTTGCGATTTCAGTTTCTGCAGGTAGTGGGCCGTATGGGTTTTTAAAACAATTTCATCCGGGCACGGTTCGGGTGCAAATAAATGGTCCTGCCGGATGGTGCCTTCATACAACAGCTGGCCGGGAATCAGCTCGTACTTCAGCATAGGAAAGCGGTGTCCTTCCGGCAGCGGATGTGCATAAATGGGGTCGTAGGCAATATGGAGTTTACGGCTCATTGTAGCTGGATCAGGGCGTTTTCTACAATGGCAAATATCGTATCCCATTTTTTAGGGTTGACGGTAGCCATGCCGGTAAATCGGCTGAAGGCGGGCAAAATGCAGTGCTTGTCGGTAAAATAAAAACAGGGAAAGCGCAGGCTTTGTTTACCCAGGCCCTGGATGACCACGCCCGGATGCAGGTGACCGCAAAAGGTAAATGCATTGGGGGCCTCCACACAGTCTTCGTGCGAAAAATGAATGTGGCCCATTTGCAGAAAACCTTCTGTTACGGTAATGTCGGCTGCGGCGTACCAGTCTTCTTTTAAAATATCATGGTTGCCTTTGACCAGGTGAAAGGACAGGTGTGGGAAGTCCTGCCGCCAGCGTTTAAACAGGTCCAGCTCCAGGTTGGCCCTGCTGTGAAACAGGTCGCCTACGGCAATGATTTGCTGCGGCTGAAAATAATGAATGAGTGCCAGCAGGCGCTGCAGGTCTTCTTTGAAAACAGCCTGCGGTACGGCAATGCCCGCCTTGCGAAAGTGGCCGGTTTTTCCAAAGTGCAGGTCGGAGAGCACGAGGGCTTTTTGTTCCTGCCAGAAAAGGGCCCGCTGGGCGGAAAGCCAAAAGGTTTGACCGGCTGTTTTATTCAGGATAGGTGCTTGCATGTGCGGCGGCAAAGGTACGGCTGGCAAAGGCTTTAGTGATTTTAGGGATGTTTGTTTGAGTTGATTTATGGAGGCTTTAACAGAATAGATTTATTTAGTAATACTGAGCTTTTATGCTGCTATTGGCTTTTGTTGCCTCGCACCCTTGTGCATTTATATCAATATGCAGCTTCTTTAAAAACTCATATGATAATGGTTGACAGTTGACCGTTGACAGATGACAGAAAGTACTTCTTCAAAAGTCCATATCACTGTTTAATTGCCTGCCCTAAAGAATTGGATAGAAATCGTAACGCTACTCACCTCTGTCATGCTGAACTTGTTTCTGCAATTCCTGCTCACTACTTTAAAAACCCATATTTGAGTTCTTGTGAAAAGCTCCTATAACTATGATTTGATCTTACGATAGGTAGTGCTTCTTACTT
Source organism: Bacteroidota bacterium (assembly GCA_023391895.1). GTDB lineage: Bacteria > Bacteroidota > Bacteroidia > Chitinophagales > Chitinophagaceae > Flavisolibacter. The sequence continues at coordinate 19,885 of JAEWAC010000009.1, read as the reverse complement.
TTTCTCCCCGAAAAAGGGGAGCAAAAAATTCAAGGCCAACCCGATGGCTCCGCCCCTTTGGCCCGCCCACGCACAATCAACAGTCATTTCTTCAGGTATGATGCACTATGATCTGTTGGTTACTTGAACCTGAACTACAGGGATGGGTTTTTAAAGAAGTTCAAATCCTTTTGCGTGTTATGCTAAAACACTGAAGGCGCTGTATCCCGCTACATTGTTCCTACAGCAATAGATCATTTTAGTTCATGCGGGATAAGGCGCTGAACCAGTCTCTCTGTCCTCCTTTTTTTCATTTTCCATTTTTCATTTTGCATTCTTAATTCCTACTAATTTCTACTTCCATGACTAATTTTTTTAGAATGTTTTTTCCTGATTTTTCAGCTGCCTGGTGTTTTATTTGTACAAGTGTGCGACGTAACAGGCGCTGCACACTTGTACAACTGCCTGGTACCCAAAATCTTTTAAAAACCCCATAAGACGGTATTTGTCAGATTTCCAAATAAAGAAGCTAATATTTTTTGGGTTTATTTGTTCACACCCCTTTTTTGATGCTAAAAACTTTGGAATTTTGCAGGAGCACCTGAAAAGTGCATAACTCGCCCGACGGTGTGGATATTGTGGGTATTTATTGTGCAGGAATTGTGCGGTAAAAGGCGCCTGTGAAACAGAAAAAGAGACGCGGGCAGAGTAATTTAGCTAACTGACTTATTGGATGTTTTTCGGATAACGGTTCATCATCATAAATAATTACAAGGCTGTCATTCGCTTTCCGTAGGTCATTGATCAAAAAATCAATGGTATAACCCTTATTTGCTTAAAATGGATTTAACCAATCTTAACCGGGATAGAAAGAACAGGCGTAAAGCACCAATGGACATGAGTACCATGGTGTACGGCAAAGTGCCGCCACAGGCAAAGGAATTGGAAGAAGCAGTACTGGGTGCTGTGATGCTGGAAAAAGGTGCCTTTGACACCGTAATTGAAATTCTGAAATCAGAATGCTTTTATGTGGATGCTCACCAGCGCATTTTCAGGGCCATGCAGGGCCTGGCCAACAAAAGCCAGCCCATTGATATTTTGACCGTGGTAGAAGAGTTGCGTTTCCGGGAAGAACTGGACCTGGTAGGCGGGCCTTATTATGTAACCAAGCTGACTAATTCGGTGGTGTCCTCGGCCAACATTGAAGCCCACGCCCGCATTATTCTGCAAAAGTTTATTCAGCGCGAGCTGATCCGCATTTCCGGTGAAATTATTTCCGACGCTTATGAAGACAGTACTGATGTTTTTGACCTGCTGGACCAGGCCGAAAGCAAAATGTACGAGGTTACCTCCAACCACTTAAAAAACAACTACCAGTCCATCGACTCGGTGCTGGTAAAAACCATACAACGCATTGAAGACCTGCGCCACCGCAACGAAGACATTACCGGTGTGCCCAGCGGCTTCCCCAGCCTGGATAAAGTAACCTACGGCTGGCAGAATACGGACCTGATCATCCTGGCCGCCCGTCCTGCCGTGGGTAAAACGGCCTTTGCCCTTAACCTGGCCCGCAATGCGGCCCTGCATCCTACACGGCCCACACCGGTAGCGGTGTTTTCGCTGGAGATGGGTGCCGGTCAGCTGGTACAGCGTATTCTTTCGGCCGAAAGCGAGATCTGGCTGGAAAAAATTTCCCGCGGTAAAATGGAGGAGCACGAGATGAAGCAGCTCTACGCCAAGGGTATTCAAAGGCTGGCGCAGGCGCCCATTTATATTGATGATACCGCCGCCCTCAACATTTTTGAACTGCGGGCCAAGTGCCGCCGCCTGAAAAGTATCAACAACATTGGCATGATCATCATCGACTACCTGCAGTTGATGAGTGGCGCCGGCGAAGGTAAAAACACCAACCGTGAGCAGGAGATCTCTACCATCTCGCGCTCGTTGAAAGGGTTGGCCAAGGAGTTGCAGGTGCCCATCATTGCCCTGTCGCAGTTAAGCCGTGAGGTGGAAAAACGTAAGGATGGTAACAAAATGCCGCAGCTGAGTGACTTAAGGGAATCGGGTGCCATCGAGCAGGATGCCGACATGGTGTGCTTTATTTACCGCCCGGAATATTACGACATTGCTCAGAACGAAATGGGCGAAAGCAACCGCGGCGAAACCCACATCCGTATTGCCAAGCACCGTAACGGTTCGCTGGAAACGATTGTGCTGCGGGCCCGCCTGGAGATTCAGCGCTTTTTTGACGACAGTGCCGGTGATAATTTTGGCGGACCCAACATGCCCGGCAGCTGGAAACCGGTACAGGATGACAGCGGTGGCGGCGCCCGCATGTTTATTCAAACCGGCAGCAAGATGAACAACCTGCCCGAAGATGATGAAGATCCGTTTTAAGTGATGAGTAATAAGTTTTAAGATAGGAGCCCTGAGTTTTTCAGGGCTTTTTTATTTTTCTTCGCAGAATAGATTATGGCCTTACCGTTTTTTTATATAGAGTCATTAGCCGCTGGTGCACTGGTGCTGGAGGAAGATACCTCCAAGCACATTACCGGCGTGCTGCGCATGAAAGTGGGGGAGGAATTATTGCTGACGGATGGAAAAGGCTCAAAAGCCCAGGCCGTGATTACCGATGATCACCGCAAACGATGCACCGTGCAGGTAACGGCAATTGATCAGGAACCGGAGCCGCAACCGCAGGTAACCATCGCCATTTCGCTGCTAAAAAATGCTGCCCGCTTTGAATGGTTTTTGGAAAAGGCCACTGAAATTGGTGTGCGGCAAATTATTCCGCTCCTGTGCGACCGGACTGAAAAAGAAAAGTTCCGTCCTGACCGTATGACCAATATTTTAGTCAGTGCCATGCTGCAGTCGCAGCAAAGCTGGCTGCCCATTTTGCATCCGCCTACTGCCTTTAGTGAGGTGGTGGAAACCGCTATTGCAGCCAACCGGTTTATTGCCCACTGCTTGCCGCAGCAGAAACAATCCTTGCACCGGTTTTCAAAACAATTGCAGCAGGGCAGCCTGATGCTGATTGGACCCGAAGGGGATTTTACCGAAAAAGAAATTGAGCAGGCCCTGCAAAAGGGCTTTGTGCCGGTGACGCTGGGAGACACCCGCCTGCGTACGGAAACCGCCGGTATGGTGGCGGCTGTATGGCTGTGTCAGTTGGCTGCGGAAGCAGCAGGGTAGGCTTGCTGCTTACTGCAATATGATATTTAGGGTATTTTTGATGTGTATTTTATTCGAGAGTAATTTTTATTAAAGGTTTATTTTGCTGCTTCATTTCCACTGTCTTTTTGCTTTTAGCAAAACGTCGTTTCAATTGAAGAAATTAATTTGAGGTGTTTGCTTGCTTTCAAAAGTTCTTAATAAACTTTATCAAAAGTCCATACAGCTGTTTGATTGCTCACCTATAGAGATTTTAAAGAGATCGTAACGCCTCTGCCACCTGTCATGCTGAGCTCCTTTCAGCATCTCCTTCTAACTTCTTGAAAACCCTATATTGCCAACATTTTCAAATCTCCAGATGATTTTAGTTTTATCCTTCGGTAGGTAGCGCTTCTTACTTTTTCTCCTCGAAAAAGTAAGCAAAAAGTTCAAGGCCAACCCGATCGCTCCGCCCGTCTGGCCGGCCCCCGCACAAGCAACCCTCATTCCTGAATGTATCCTGCTTTATGATCTGTAGATTATTTGACTTGTCTTTACTGGTATGGACTTTTAAAGAAGTGCAGTCTTTTTGCGTGTTCAGGTCAACTGTTGCAGGCGCTGTATCCCGCTATGCTGTTCCTACAGCAATACCTCTCTGGAGTTATCGCGGGATAAGGCGCTGGAACAGTCTGGCTGTCCTGCTTTTTGGTTTTGCCATTTAACTTTTGCCTTCCGCTTTCCGCCTTTAGCCTTCCGCCTTCTTTACTTATTACTTACAACTTACCACTTACAACTCTTCCCTCTCCGCTGTGGACTGTCGTCTGTCGACTGTGGACTTCTCTCAAAAATCAAACTCCCGGCGGTGCATATTCCAGCGCAGGCCGGCGGAGATAATATAGGTATTGCTGGAGGGTACGGACGGGTGTTCGCTGCTCACTCTTCTGACCACCGCATTGCCCTCCAGAAAAAGATTTTGCTTCAACTCGTACGACAGCAGGAAAGAGGCATAAGCGGTTTTGGTACGCACCCCGCTGCCCAATTCAAAGCCATATTCCTTAACCCGGTAAGGCGGGCGGTTGGGTAACAAAATGTTGCTGCCATTGTTGATGTTGCCGGTGTCTTTGCCCTGCATGTAATAAATGCCTTTGGCCTGTATGAGCCAGCGCGGTGCCGGCTGGTAACGGGCTATGCCAATCAGCTCCTGAAAATTGGCGCCCAGCGGGTGGGCCAGCGGCTGGTTGTAATGTGTATAGTTGGCAATGGAGTCGCCGTGCGAGTAGGTAAATGGGCGCACCCGGTTGCTTTCCAGTTGCAGGTCCAGGTTTTTGATGTTGAAGGCATCAATGTACTTGGCGCCCAACTGCAGGGCCCATTTGTTGGCCCACCATCCGTTTTGTTTGCGAATCTGCGCCAGGTTAAATTCGTCCAGCAAAAACTGGCTGTACAGCTGAAAGCGTTTGGCTACATTGGCTTTCAGGTCCAGGCCGGCCACGGCATTGTCAAAGCTGCCGTTTTGCTGTTCTACGGAACGGTAAAAAATAACGGGGTTCAGGTAGCCAAAGTCAAAATGATCCTTACGGCCGAAAATAATGCCTTCAAACAAGCCCACGTTCAGCCACTTGGTAACAGCCAGGTCCAGGTGGTGCATGGCCGCGTATTTTTTAGGGTAGAGCGTGCTGGCCGGCTGGCGGTTGGCAGAACTTAGCTCCATAAACAGGTTCCGGTAATTCAGCTTCCAGATGCGGGTATTGAGTTGGAGAAAAACGGCGTTGTTGGAAAAGTCGCTCAAAAAAAGGCTGCGGTAACCGTTGCCAATAAAATGGCGGTCGTAGCCAAAAGCCACATCGATGTAGCGGGTAACATTAAAGGTAAAATAACCCCGTGCATCAAAATAATCGTAGCCCGTGGTTTTAAACACCTGGTAAAAGCCGGCACCGGGCACGGCCCTGCGTTCGCCTGCCCATTGCTGTACATAAAGCGGTGCCCTTTCCTGGTTTTCGGTCAGGTAGGCGGAAAAACCGATTTTATTGGCAATGCGTCCCCTAAGGCTGATGCCCCTGGTGTTTTGAAACAGCTGCTGGTCGTTGTCTTTTTCTTTCGACACCACAAATTGAACAATCGGGTTCACCGTCAGGAAAAAATCTTCCGTATGTACTTCGAACAGGTTGGCCGGTGTTTGATAAAAGTGTTTGAGTATGGGTTTTTTGCTGGCGTAATCATCAAGGCTGCCGGTTGCCCATTCCAAATTATTGAGCATGGCGCTGTGCCAGTTGTACTGGTCGGTTTTAGAAGCCCATAAGGTAGAGTCCATACGACCGATGTGGCTGATGACCTGCTTGCGACTCAACGGTTTGATTTTGGAAAAGTTCAGCACAGAGTCGGTGCCTGCTTTTATTTCCAGCCGTTCCAGCAAAATGTTTTCCTTGGCACCTTGCTGCAGGTAAGTAGTTTGCGCTTTTGAAGCATAACCACTTAATAAAAGCAAGCCGCATGCGAGTGTTTGTTTAAATTGCATAGCCAATTTTACAGAGGATCAAATTATGCAAAAATACCTGATAAAGAACATCCGCATCGTAAATGAAGGAAGCATCCAAACCGCCGATGTTCTTTTAACCAACGAACGGATAGAAAAAATAGCGCCAAATATTTCGGTAAGCGGCGCGGTGCAAGAAATCAACGGAGAAGGAAAATATTTACTGCCCGGCGCCATCGACGACCAGGTGCACTTTCGGGAGCCGGGGCTCACGCACAAAGCCAGCATTGCTACCGAAGCCAAGGCCGCGGTAGCCGGCGGCGTCACGTCTTTTATGGAAATGCCCAATACGCAGCCGCCTACATTTACCCACCAGCTGCTGGAAGAAAAATACAGCATAGCGGCGCAAACCTCGCTGGCTAATTACTCTTTTTACATGGGCACTTCTAACGATAATATTGACGAAGTGCTGCGCACCAACAATAAAAAGAACGACGTATGCGGTGTGAAAATTTTTATGGGTTCTTCAACTGGCAATTTGCTGGTGGATAACTACCTGACGCTGGGCAAAATATTTTCAGAATCGGAACTGCTCATTGCCACCCATTGCGAAGAGGAAGCCATCATCAAACACAACCTGGAGCAGTTAAAGCAACAGCGGGAAACGCTGACCGCGGCCGACCATCCGCTGATCCGCAACGAAGAAGCCTGCTTTGAGTCTTCTTTTAAAGCGGTGCAGCTGGCCATGAAGCACAACACCCGTTTGCACATTCTGCACATCAGCACCGAAAAAGAGCTGCAGTTGTTTACCAATATGCTGCCGCTGGCCCAAAAACGCATTACGGCCGAAGTATGTGTGCACCACCTGCATTTTACCGCCAACGATTACAAGCAATATGGCAATTTGATCAAGTGCAATCCCGCCATTAAAGCGCCGCACCACCGCGATGCCTTGTGGCAGGCCTTGCTGGACGACCGGCTGGATGTGATTGCCACCGACCATGCTCCGCATACCTGGGCCGAAAAAGCCGAGCCTTACGAAAAAGCCCATGCCGGCATTCCGCTGGTGCAGCATTCGCTTTTGCTGATGCTTTCCTACTACCAGCAGGGAAAAATCAGTTTGGAAAAGGTGGTGCAGAAAATGAGCCATGCCGTAGCCGACTGTTTCCAGATACGGGAAAGAGGTTACATCCGTGAAGGCTACTTTGCCGACGTGGTAATAGCAGACCTGGACAAGACCACCACGGTAGCCAAAGACAACCTGTACTACAAGTGTGGCTGGAGCCCCTTTGAAGGCACTACTTTCCCCGCCGCCATTACCCATACGTTTGTAAACGGCGCAATGGTTTATGGAAATGGGCAGTGGAATGAATCTGTAAAGGGAAAAAGGTTAACTTTCAATAGAAACTAAAAGGGCGGTTCGCCGGGTGCCGCTGATTGAATTATGCAAATAGACAAAACCACCTTTAACGATATTGCCATCTTCCATCCGGAGGAGGAATATTCTGTTTTTCATAAACTCAATTTCACCCGCACCATTGGCGGCCGCGAGTGGCTGCGCCGGTTTTTTACAGAACCGCATGGGGATTTGAAAAGAATCATCGGCACCCAGAACATTATCAAAACCCTGTTGAATCATCTGGACGACTGGCCGCCGGAGATCACCAACGGCACCGTGATCATGATTGACAAGTTCCTGGACTACAACCTGGACCCGGTACCGCAAAACCAGACCGCCTTTAACAGTTTTACCTACAAGCTGCTGCACTCGGCGGACTATGCCATGGCCAAGTTTTCGGTCCGGCATTTTGCCGATTTTTTCCGGGGGTTAAACAAAATCCTGGCCCTGCTGCTGCCGGTTGACCTGCCGGCTTACCTGCACTATTATATTGAGCGGGTGGAAAAACTGCTGAACGAAGAACCCTTGCAGCGGCTGGCCCAAACCAAGTCCACGACCGCTTTCAGCATGCAGGACAACCTGTATTATGCCTACCATTTGCGGGTAACCTACCGCTCAGAAGCCCTGGAACTGATTGACATTTTCAGCCGGCTGGATGCCTGGTACTCCATGGCCGTAGCGGTAAAAACCTTCAACCTGCAGTTCCCGCATTTTACGGAGCAGGACCTGCCTTACTTCAAGGCCGAAGGTCTGTATCATTTGTTGCTGCACAAGCCCGTGGCCTATGATCTGGTGATGCATCCCGATGAAAATTTTTTGTTTTTAACCGGGGCCAATATGGCGGGTAAAAGCACGCTGATCAAGGCGGTGGGGGCTTCGGTTTTTCTGGCGCACGTGGGCATGGGGGTACCGGCCCGCCACATGGAGCTGACCCTTTTTGACGGCTTGCTGAGCAACATTAATGTGGCCGACAACATTGCCAGGGGCGAAAGCTATTTTTTTAACGAGGTGCAGCGCATTAAAAACACCATATACAAAATCAACGATGGAAAAAAATGGCTGGTGCTGATTGACGAGTTGTTTAAAGGCACCAATGTGCAGGATGCCATGAAGTGCTCGCTGGCGGTGATCAAGGGACTGATCAAAATCAAAAACTCACTGTTCATCCTGTCTACCCACCTGTACGAAATAGGAGAGGAGTTGAAACAATACCCCAACATCGCCTTTAAGTATTTCGAAACCGATGTAACAGAAGATCAGTTGCAGTTCAGCTACCAGTTAAAAGACGGCATCTCCAACGACCGAATTGGTTATGTGATACTGAAGCGGGAGAAGGTGGTGGAGATGCTGGAGAAACTGTAATAGTGTCGGTGGTGCGGCAATATTTTTCAACCGCAGAGAAAGGAGATGACGCGGAGCGGGCATTCCTCTGCGCTACCTCTTTTTCTCCTTTCTCTGCGGTTCTATCATACGTGATTTGGATCTATATGCATCAAAAGCTTTGCTCTCTTTTCCTTTTCCTTTTTTTCTCGTGTGCCCTTTTGGCACAGGACATTGACGTGCAACATTACCGCTTTGAAATAAACCTGGCCGATGAAACCAACGCTATTGAGGGCCGGGCCACCATTCAGCTCCAGTTTTTGCAGCCGGTTCAATCATTTGCCTTAGACCTGGCGGGGCCTGCTTACAACAAAGGCATGAAGCTGGGCACAGTAAGCGGTCCGGGTGTGCTGCGTTATGAGCAAAAGAACGACAAGGTGTGGATTCATTTACAAACAATACCGGCTGCCGGCAGTACCAAAACTTTCACCATCAATTACAGTGGTGTGCCGGCCGATGGCCTGATTATTTCCACCAACAGGTATGGCGACCGGACTTTTTTTGCCGACAACTGGCCCAACCGGGCCCACCAATGGATTCCCTGTCATGATACCCCGGCCGATAAGGCGTCGGTTGAATTTATTGTAACGGCGCCGCCGCATTACCAGGTAATATCCAACGGCCTGCAGGTGGAAGAAACGCTGGTGGAGGGACACAAAAAAAGAACGCACTGGAAAGAAGAAATACCCATATCCACTAAGGTGATGGTTATAGGAGCCGCACACTTTGCCATACGGCAATACCATGACAGCACCTGCCGTGTGTCGGTAACAGCCTGGGTGTATCCGCAGGATCAGGATAAAGGGTTTGAAGACTTTGCACCGGCAACCGGCATCCTGCAGTTTTTTACCAACTATATAGGTCCTTATCCCTTTGAAAAACTGGCCAACGTACAATCCACCACCATTTTTGGCGGCATGGAAAATGCCAGCGCCATCTTTTATGCCGAAAACGTGGTAACCGGCACCCGCAGGGCCGAAGCATTAATAGCACACGAAGTGGCCCACCAGTGGTTTGGCAATATGGCTACCGAAAAAAGTTTTGCGCATTTATGGTTAAGCGAAGGTTTTGCTACCTACCTGGCCCACCTTTACCTGGAGCAGCAATACGGCCACGACACGCTGCTAAAACGCCTGCAGGAAGACCGCCGGGAGGTGATTGCCTTTAGCAAAAGATGGAACCGGCCGGTGGTAGATTCGGTTTCTGACCTCATGGACCTGTTAAACGCCAACAGCTACCAGAAAGGTGGCTGGGTGCTGCACCTGCTGCGGCAGGAGGTGGGTGACAGCCTTTTTAAAAACATCATACAAACCTATTACCAGCAGTACAAAGGCCGCAATGCCGATACATGGGATTTTAAAAGAGTGGCCGAAACGGTAAGCGGTAAAGACCTGACCCTTTTTTTTAACCAGTGGTTGTTTCAGTCTCGCCTGCCCAGGCTGGAAGTTAAGTGGCGCAGCAGCGGCCAGGATATGATAGTGACGGTAAAGCAAACCCAGGCGCCGGTTTTTCAGTTCCCGTTACAACTAGGTATCACTACAGAAAAAGGCAACAGCCGACTGGAAACGCTGACCATTACACGGCAGGACGAAACCTTTAAAATACCCATAGCGGAAGGCGTAAAACAGGTTGCCCTGGATCCCCAGGTGCGTTTGTTGTTTGAAGGAAGTTTGCAGGAAGTAAAATAGCCCGGTCTTTGCCGCTCGTTGTATAAGCTGAGTGCCTGTGGCACAACTCAAAGCAAGTAGATAAAACGCAATTTTGGACGTGTGGAATGAGGTATGGGCTTTCAAAACAGTTTAAGTTTTAAATACGCCATGTTCAGAGCCTTTGTTTTGCAAATGTCGTCTTTAAACCAGCCCTTTTTTAGGTGTGCAACAATCATCACTGTTGTGCGTTCGTGTTTACGTTGGTTTCATGGTTTATTTGTTTCACAAGGCATTATATAATCAATGAAAAATATGCCGTCATAATATTTGTTCCATTCTAACTTTTCCTCCCTGTTGATATAGCTTTTCATGTAGAAAGGCTTCATATGGATACCTGAATTATTAAGTTTTGCAAAATCAACAAAGCTATAGGGATAACCCTTTTTATGCAACCAGGCTTCGATGCTGCTAGTATTGGGCTTTGTAACCTTTTCTGCTGGAGTATTGCCGCCCAACATTAATTTGCCATATCCCGAATAAGCTGTAAAGCCTAATACATAGGTCTGGTTAAGCATTGAAGTATCCTGAGTAAAATAATAACCCATGCTGTTATAGTCGTTATGCTTAGTGTTTACTGCCGATCCTTTCTCATATGTGTATTGTGTGCCCAGACAATGATTTTTTCATTGGGGTATTTTGACGATACAAACCATTTCAGGTTTTCAGCCATTTGAAAGTCATGCAAAGGATAGTTTTTCTTTGTTAATGAGTACGTACTGTCATATTTATAATAAATAGCCATATTAAATAGCTGCAACTGACCTTGTAACACTTTTATATAAAAACTGTCCTTTAAAGTTTGCCTACGTAACTGTCTTAAAATGTCTTGAGTATGGCCGGTAAGCCGGTTTAGATCATGCCTGCTTTTCCCATTAACCAGCGCCGGACGTTGCTTAAGAAGATCGTAATACTCAGCATAGGCTTTAGCATCATTTATAAACGGAATGTTTGTTGTTTTGAGAAAAGAATCAACTTCCTTATACAGGTACTGCGGGAAATATTTTTAAAATGCCATACTATTCCTTTATCAGGCCCTGCAAGTTGCAAAGGAATGTTGCTTTTATGTGGCAGGCAACTTCATCCGGTAAATGGCATAAGGTGTTGTTCTTTTATTTTCGCCTTCATTGTAATCGGGTTGCTTATTGATTTGGGAGCAGCTGATGTATAAATAATCATCCTCCGAAATGGCATAACTATCCGGCCATATCAGTCTTTCATCTGCCACTACATCTTCCGGCTTATGCGCAGGCGTTATTTTTACCATTTTGTAGTTCTGGTAATCTCCCAGGTACAGGTTGCCGCTTTTGTCAAAGATCATCCCGTCAGTAACCGAAAACCTCCCCAGATCTTCTACCGCAGCCTCCCGTTGAACTTCCGGCAATTCTTCATTACGCAAAAATTCTGTTTGAATGCGGTACAGCTTATTATCTGTGAGGGGTTTGTAATACAGCCATTTGCCATCCGGTGTTAAGGCAATGCCATCGGATTGGAGGTGCACTGGTTCCCCCTTCTTTTTAAATTCTTTCCCATCCACTATCAGTTTAAAGGAAGGGTCATGTTTCACCGAATAGTGATTACGCAATAACTCCCTGATGGTTCCCGTTTCCAGATTGACCACCACGATTCCCCCTTCATTGGAGTTCGTTAAATAAGCTACTTTTCTTTGGGTATCGACCCGCACATCGTTGATATAACTTTTGTTACTTAGTACGCCATCAAACCGGTACACTTCTTCTATGCTATTGGAAGCCAGGTTAAACTTTACCAGCTTAAAACTATTGTCATATACTTGTTCCATATTGGGGCAGGCCGGGTCTACCACCCACAGGTAATTCTCTTCATCTACATACACCGCCTGCACACAAACCCATTTGTTCTTTCCATCATCACCTTCCTTCCAACTGTTCCACTGTTCATCCGGATAAGGCCTGGATGCATCAGTCCCGACAATTTCAACCACGCCCCATTTGTGCGGACCTGGCCATAAAGGATAACAGGTAAACAAACGGCCGTCTTTTGATACCGCTACACCAGTTAGCTGGTAGGTGTCGTCTGAAAAGACTTGTTCCAATTGGTTACTGCGTGTACTCATGAGTGGTAGTTTTAATTAAAGTGCTATCAATAAATAGGTGACTATGCTTGCCTATTCTTAAATGAATGATTTCTCTCTTTTACCCTTTTTTCACTAAACCGTGGTAAGGCAAAATAGACGTATATCAACAAAACAGGTATGGTACTAAGAGGAACACTCCACAAACAAATGATTAAAGCAGCAAGGTGCAGCGCAGGGGCAACTGCATATTCTTTTGTAAGAGAACGGATGAGCCTCTTATCTGTACCTTCCTCCAAAAGTTCACGCTTCCTGATTGCGTACCACCAGAGACAATTGTAAAACAAGGTCATCAACACCAATGTTCCATGGTATATCAATGCTGCTGTACGTTCGTCTGCTTTGCCTACATGTCGAGCCAATAATCCAGTGGTAAAGGATTGCAGTGTAACAAACATCAAAAACAAAATATTCAGTATGAGCATGTACTGATCCGTCTGCCTTAGATAAATAAACATGTTGTGATGGTTAGACCAGGAAATACAGATAAACAGGAAAGACGCCACGAAGGCAGCATATGAGGGCCATTCTTTGACGATGGCCTGCAGCAAGCCTGTTTCGGTTTCCGGTTTCGGCAGTTCGGTAGCCAGCAAGGTTGCCGCTATAGCTAAAACCGCATCGCTAAAATATTCCAGCCGATCCGTTGGGCGATGATTGTACATATGAACATTTCAAAATTCAACAATAATATTACCATAGCATCTTCATTGGGATCTTCTCCTTTCCGGATTTGACTAATAGCAGTTACCATAGAGCTCCTGCTGCAAAGCGGGCAGGTACCGCAGGCAATGTTAAAGGGCACCAGTACCCGTAATTAGTGAGAAAAGCATTCTTTACGCTCTGCCTGAATAATACATTGACTTAATTTATCCGGCCGGAGCAAATACCGAACGCATGTTATTATTTGCTTTTTCTTTAAACATCATATACCCTTCCTGCCCCTTATCTAAAGGTAATCTGTGGGTAAGCAAATAGGCTGGGTCTACTTTTCCGCGGGCTACAATATCCAGCAGTTTAGGAATGTATCGTTGGCCAAACTGCTGGCCCATCCGGAAAGTTAAGCCTTTGTTCATGGCCGCTCCCATTGGGAATTTATCAATAAATCCACCGTATACTCCAATAACTGATACCGTTCCGCCTTTGCGGCATGCCATAATTGCCTGCCGGAGCACAGTAGGCCTATCATTCTGCAACCGGGCATATTGCTTGGCATAATCATAAACCTTTTCAAATCCGGTACTGTCAGCTTCCATGCCTACGCAGTCTATACAGCGGTCCGGACCACGGCCACCGGTCATTTCTTTCAAGGCTTCCAATACATCTACTTCTCTAAAGTTCAGTACTTCGGCCTTTGCCCTGGAACGAGCCTGCTCCAGCCGGTACGGATACTGGTCTATAGCAATTACCCGGCCGGCTCCCAGTAACCAAGCGCTATGCATGGCCATCAGGCCAACGCCGCCGCAACCCCATACCACAACAGTGTCGCCTGGTTCAATGCCGGCGAAATCGGCCGCCATATACCCGGTAGGGAAAGCATCAGAGGTAAATAATGCGGATTCGTTACGTACCCCGTCCGGCACTTTAAAACAAGTATGATCGGCAAAGGGAACACGGGTATACTCTGCATGGCTGCCGGCGTAACCTCCCAAAGCATGAGAATAACCAAAAATGCCCGCCACCGGGTAGCCATAAGCTTTCTCAGTCCATTCGGGTTCGGCATTCGAATTATCGCACAACGAGTACTCCTGACGCTGACAGAACTCACACCCTCCACAAGCTAAAACAGAGCACACCACCACCCGGTCCCCTCGCTTCAGGTTTTTTACATCCGGGCCAACTTCTACTATTTCGCCCATAAACTCATGCCCAATAATATCGCCGGAACGCATGGCGGGTATATAGCCACCCAGCAGGTGCAAATCGGAGCCGCATACCGATGATAAAATAACACGCACAATCGCGTCGCGAGGATTCAAAATAGTAGGATCCGGCACGCGCTCCGTACTCACTTTGTTAATCCCTTCCCAGCAGATTGCTTTCATAATTCACTTTTTTAGTTTTAGAGAATATATTTTAGTAGTTCTCATCTTTGCGGCCGGAGGGTTGGCCAATAATAGTTGGAATTTCTCCTGCTTCCAGCACACGCTTAAAACGGCGCAAATCCTGTTTAACGAGTTCCTTAAATGCCGGATTCAGCAATTTGGCAGCTAGCTTTCCAGCAGCTCCTGCCGGCGGATGGTAAGAAATGGTAGCTTGCACCACGGTGCCCCTGTTGGCGGGAGCATCAGTGAAACGGACTTCACCGGAATTTTCAACTTCAGAACCAGGCAGTGAGCGCCAGGCTATCCGGCTATTTTCCTCGTCCTGCACGATTTCGGCATCCCACTCTATTGTAGTGAGCTTCTCTTTGTAGATTATATTTTTGGGAATCTTAGCTACCCAGTGCCAGCGCTTGGGACCTGTCTGCCTCACAAATTCCAGGTATTGCATAAACTTGGGCAGGTTTTCGAGCTGGCGCCAAAATTGGTACACCTCCTGACGTGGTTTAAGTATGGTAACGCTTGAAGTGATTTCAAATCCTTCTGTTTTAGAATGAGCCGTATCTACATGCAGGACCTCATTAACCAGGCAAAAACCAGAAGCTCCCCGTAGTATCAGGTAAACGCCCGCTGTGGTTAAGCTTTTTCCGAGAGGAGATTGTTTTCTGCTCCAACCGTAATACACCAGAGCCGCTCCACCCAAAACCGATAATACTCTGCCAGCTGTTCCTACATTGGTAAAATCTTTCTTTGGTTCCGACCTGACAGATTTGTCTAAATCAAGAGGAGCGAAGGTTTTATATGCATGAGCCATAGTGTTTAAAATTTGATTTGAAATTTGTTAGAAGATGATTAAAAAAAGAGGAACCAGTAATTACTGCTGAAACTTCATCCTCCTTCAGAGGGAGGTAAATAAACATGTTGTGATGGTTGGACCAGGCAATACAGATAAACAGGAAAGACGCAGCGAAGGCAGCATACGAGGGCCATTCTTTGACGATAGCCTGCAGCAAGCCTGTTTCGGTTTCGGGCTTCGGCAGTTCGGTAGCCAGCAGGGTTGTCGCTATAGCTAAAACCGCATCGCTAAAATACTCAGGCCGGTCTGCTGGTCGTTGATGGTGCATAAGAACGGTTTAAAAATTCAATAATTCCTTTGTTCACTTATAAACAACTTCCCAATATTTCCAATCCTTCTTCTGCTATTGCCCGCTGCATGGTCAGTGGAGGAAAAAGAGTAAGTGTGTTTTCCTGGGTAGTGAACAGCAGTCCCTTTTTCAAGCTTTTTTGCTGAATACGTTCCGCATACTTTGGATCGCTAACTTCTATACCGATAGCCAGTCCCAGGATGCGCAGGGTAGCGCCCTTTTTAAATTTCATTTGACTGAGCCGGTCCGTAAAGCACTGGCTCAGGGCAGTTACATTGCCTAGGATGTTTTCCTTATTTTCTATCCAATAACGGATGTTGGCCATTGCCGCTTCTACCGCCAAAGGATGCCAGCCATAAGTAGAATAAAACTGGAACCCATTCTTCATCACTTTGCTGGCGATCTTTGCCGTAGTCATACAGGCGCCCATAGGAACATATCCTCCGGTAATAGCTTTAGCGAGGCAAAGAACATCAGGCTGTATGTCAAAATGCTCACAGGCAAATAGCTTTCCCGTTCTTCCAAAACCACAGGCTACTTCATCCATCACCAGCAGCGTTCCATACCGCTGGCATAAAGCACTTATCCTTTTCATAAATGCATGCTCCGGTATCATTACACCCAGGTTACAGATAACTGGCTCCATGATCAGCGCAGCAATGTCTTTATTCTTCAACCTGGCTTCTACCTTATCGGCAGCATTATCATCCAGCGGAGGCTTGATTTTTATACAATTTGGCAAAAGGTTTGGGAACTGCTCCCTGTTTTCTGAAGTGCCAATACTTAAAGTACCTATAGAGTTGCCGTGATAACTTCCTTCCACGGAAAGGAACTTTTTTCTCCCTGTGTACAACATGGCTATTTGCATAGCCGCTTCCACCGCTTCGCTACCGCCCGTGGCACGAACACTTTTTTGCAGTTCACCCGGAGCAATGGACGCCAGCAATTCGGCAAGGTCCACCCAGCCTTGATAGTGGTAACCCGGCGCTATATAGTCGGGTATTTTTGCAGGGTTTATTTTTGATTGTATTTCTTTTCTATTCCAGCCCAGATTCCCCACGCACCAGCCCGCATTAAAATCAATATAGCGCTTGCCAAGGTGATCGTAAATGAATTCGTCTGTTGTTCGTACCACTTGTATATCCTCAGGCTCTTCTGTGGCCATAAAGAACTGCTCTTCTCTTGATTGCTGCTTCATGATAGATCTTAAACCAAAGAGAGGTGATGAAATAGGGGTATCAACCCAAAAGTTGTTCAGTCTATGTCGGCTTTTGGGTTGATACGATCTATGCTAACTCTCATCACAAAAAGTGCTTACTCCTGTTTTTCCTTGACAATAGCATGATACCAGCTGTTATAAGCAAAGCCGTAGTAGCTGCCCTCTTAATAAAAGCCGGGCGGTTATGCTTCCATTCAGCCCGCCAGCCCCTTTCAATCCAAGGGTTGGGAATAATGCCGTGTTTTAAGTCATTTATCTTTCCCTGGATTACATCTATGCGGTCTGCCAGGATAAGCGTCATCCAGTGCGTGGCGGTGGCTTCGCTGTACTTATAGGCATAGCGACGGACTGCGCCACTGAGGCCCGCAGGCGGTGTAGAAGTACCAAATACACGGGTAACACCGGGTCGCTCTATGGAGTGAAAGATCTCTATTTCAATTGGCTGCTGGGGGGGCTTTTCATAATTGAGTCGCTCGTGGTCCGCACCGTTGGAATGTTTCATCGGGTAAGTGGGATCGTTATCCGGATCTGCATCCATGCCCCAGCCGGGTATTTCTTTGGTGCGATCAGCCATATTTCGACCCGCAATTTTCCGGTCCTGGAATGCATCTATTCTGTTTTCCAAAGCATTTTTCATAAAAAAGGTTTTAAGCCACATTGGCGCGTGGAGGAATTAATAAAGGTTTGATGATGTTGTCCAGTTTTCTGGAAAACATGCGGTAGATATCCGGCACTTCTTCCAGTGGGACCCTGTGCGTAATGATTTCCTTTGGATTGATCCGGCCGCTCATGATGTGATCGATCAGTTTGGGCAGCAGCCGTTTAACCGAGGCCTGGTTGCCCCTTATGGTAATGCCTTTATTCATTATACTGCCGAGGGGAGCGAGGTTCCAGGGTGGACCGTATACCCCAATGATAGATACGATACCACCTTTTTTAACGGAATTAACAGCCCAATGAAAGGCAATCGAATTGCCGGCCTGCAGAAGCAGTCCTTTACCGGTAATGTTTTGCAGGGCACTGCCGGTGGCATCGCAGCCCA
This sequence comes from Bacteroidota bacterium, assembly GCA_023391895.1. GTDB lineage: Bacteria > Bacteroidota > Bacteroidia > Chitinophagales > Chitinophagaceae > Flavisolibacter. The sequence continues at coordinate 2,240 of JAEWAC010000009.1, read as the reverse complement.
CCGCATCAATACATACATCGGCGCCAAAGTAATCGGTAGCTTTTTTTAAGAATACCACGGGGTCATTCATCTCCCTGAAGTTGTAAGCCTCGGCAAAAGCAAATTTGCGGGCAAACTCCAGTCGGTATTCTAAGTGGTCAATAACAATGACCCGGCCGGCACCAAAAAACCAGGAAAAGCGGGCTGCCAAAAGCCCAACCGGGCCGGCGCCAAACACTACCACGGTATCGCCTTTTTGGATGCCACCTTGCTCGGCAGCCTGGTAGCCGGTGGGCACCACATCGGTCAGGAGCACGGCATTTTCTATGTCCATACCTTCCGGAATTTTGGTGGGGCTCACATCGGCATACGGTACCCGAACGTATTCGGCCTGTCCCCCATCATAGCCTCCCGCTGTGTGGGCATAGCCAAAGAAGCCGCCTACGGCTGTATGTTCCGGATTTGACTCATGGCAGTTGCCGTAGAGTTCCTGTTTGCAATGCGGGCAGGTGCCGCAGGCAATGTTGAAGGGTACCAGTACATGGTCGCCCACTTTCAGCTTTTGCACCCCTGATCCAACTTCTTCTACTATACCAGTAAATTCATGGCCAAAGGTCATACCGACACGGGTGTCCGGCACCAGCCCATGGTACAGGTGCAGGTCTGAGCCACAAACCAGGGATCGGGTGACCCGGACAATGGCATCATAGGGATGCTTGATCTCCGGCACCGGCCGGTTTCGGTCGGCCCTGACTTGAAAGGGCCCACGAAAGTTCATTGCTAACATAATAGCGTTTTAAAAGGTGAAAAAATAAAAGGGGCAGGATTAAGCAAAGGAAGCTTTCAAACCTTACTTCAGGAAAGGAAACCTTTCGTCAAAGAAGAGTTATAAGGATGCATTGATTGAATAAGAGAAAAGACCACAAAAAGCAAACCTGTTTTATTTGATGAGTTCAGGTATTTTGATCCTAATCCTTGAACACATTAGTAAAATAACTGGTATTTTGTTATGCAAATAAGTTGTTGATCTTTGTTCAACCTAGTTTTTCGAATCCTAAAAGCATATATTGTAGATAAAAAAGAACTTTTTGCAGGAGATGTATTTTGACTAAAAAATGTGTAATACTTTACACGGTCTTAAATACCGTTCAATTAGGTTAATCATGTGCGTTAAAAGCGATTGTAATGTTTGTCCGTTAAGAAGCAAATGCATTAGTGCAAATGTGAAAACCAAAAATGGCCAAGTTATATTAGACTATCAAATACTGCCAAATACTAGTAATGAGACCAGCACAACGCTAAAAGGCTGAGCTCGTTGACAAAAACAAAAGGCTAACTGCACTGAAAACTTTTTAACCCCCATAAATACAGCTGTACTAAAATCCTTTTGCAGTTTTGCAAAACTTATACGCTAAATAACCTGTGCAGTTCGTCTCGGTAGTTTGAAAAAATGAAAGGCTTGCCGAATTTGTCCCAATGAAACTACTAGCAAAACGATCTTGAACTTCTGCGTTTTGTCCTGCACGAATTAAAACACGTTTGTAAGAAAAAATGGGGTAGCGGCTAAACGGAAAAAGGCTTTGTGCAGTATGGATATTTGGAAAATTCCACCTTAGCTTTATTCCTGCTGCTGATTAAAGATTCTTAGATGCCAACTTTTTCAAAAGCCCATATTGCACAACTTAAAGCAAGGAGATAAAATGCAATTGGAGATGGGCGAGCATAAGAAATAAGGTGTCGAACCAGAATTTTAAGTATTAAATACGCCATTCTCAAAGCCTTTTTCCAGCAAAAACCGTCTTTAACTCCGTACTTTTTTTAAGTTGTGCAACAGGCACTTATGTTAGGCGTAGTTATTTTCTGTTACGGTATAAAGATGGCATCCAACAACGAACGTACATTGCTTCAATTTTCTCGTCAGGATAGATTACGGTTATAACAGTATAATCTCCGTCATTGCAATTATCAGAACCATATTGGAGTGGATCAGTTTTCCAAGGTTGGTTATTTCTAATCTTGCCAACAATTTCAATAAGATCACTGTTCCTTAGTTCATATTGAAAGTCCTTAGAATTAGCGTAAAATGGTTCAGTCTCAATATCGTAGGCGATGTCTCCTCTGTGCCCCAAAATCATTTTCCTTATAGAGTAAACGGTATCTCTTAATAAAACTTTCATCCAGTCACTTGGACAGTTCATACAAATAGCATCAAACGATTCAGTCATGAAAATAGTATCCTTTAAGGCGTTACCTGAATAAAT
>JAEWAC010000425.1 GCA_023391895.1 Bacteroidota bacterium | reverse complement strand
TGGAAAATAAAGAAGCCAAACGCCGGGCGGAAGACCTGGCTGAACGCGTATCGGGCGTGACCAATGTGCAGAATAACCTGAAGGTCAGTCCTATTGTAGGCACCCGTACCACCAATGCCGTGATCTCGGCCGTGGCAGAAAGAAACAACCCCACTTATGCCAACCAGATAGACCAGAATAGGAACAAAGAATAACCACAATTCCTTTTAGTTGATAAGGCTGATGGCTTTAAAAAGCCATCAGCCTTTTTTGTTGCCTGAAGAACACCGGCACGCCGTCATCCGGCTGGTCTTCTATTGCTTAAAAATTGCGGTATGGGCTTTTGAACCATTGGCCGGGCGTTACTTGTTGGCTGCCTGAGGCTTTTTTACCAAAGCAGTAGCCATTCAATGCCGCCCCTCCCACCCGTATCGGAAAAAGCAGCCTGAAGGCCAATAAAAAGGCCAACTGCTGTAGCAGTTGGCCTTGGGTCACGTACTTAAAAGCCGTTCGGTCAATACTTAAAAAGCAGGTGCTTAAGGCTGTTTGATCAGTTTTACGGTTACTTTTTCATTACCCTGAATAACCTCTGCATAGTACAGGCCGGGGCGGTAATGATGTCCGAAACTGTAAGTACTGTTGGCTGTAATGCCAGCTTTGGCGTCGGTAGTTCTGCCAAAGGCATCCAACACCCGGATACTGGCTGGCTTATCTACACTGCCGGTGATCTGCAGGGTAAAGTAAGTCCGTGATGGGTTGGGCATGGCTTTCACGGCCAGGCTGCCATTAAGGTCAGCACCGCCGTTTTTGTTCACCATCAGGCTGTTCAGCATTGGCACTTCACTGCAGTTTTCATCTACTTCGCCGTTACAGTTGTCGTCAATGCCATTACCGCATATTTCACCGGAAGAAGTGCTTTGCACCTCTGCCAGGCGAATGTTGTCGATCACATAGCGCTGGGCCGGCAGGTTGTTGCAGGCGCCATTCAGGCCTTCTACATACAGGCGGTATTGTGCACCCGGTGTCAGCGGCTTGGTGATGGGCACGGTGATCGTGTTGGTGTTCAGCTGTACATCTACCAGGTCGGTCTGGCCGTATATATCTGCCTCGGTAGGCCGTGTCATGGCGGTATAGTTGCCCGGCACCAGGTAAATCCTCAGTTTGGAGTTGCACTTCAGCGCCGATTGCATAACGGCACAAGCCAGGTTATCGCTCAGGCGGAAGGCAAATACATCAAACTGCAGGCGCAGGGAGGTAGCCGTTTCGCTCAGACCCATGGCCGGTGAAGAAAGCACATAGGTAGGTGTAGGACCACCGATCTGCGGTGTTACCAGCCCTCTTTCGTCGGAACAGGCTGGTGTGGCCGGGGAGTTGTAGTTGCCCAGCATCACCACAGGATTGAGCTGCCAGCCGGCCGGCAGGTTGGTACCGGTAAAGGTTTCCATCCATATTTCCGGCATAATGGAGACATTGTCTACCGCGTAGCGTTGTGCCGGCAGGTTATTGCAAGGTCCGCTCACACCTTCTACATACAACCGGTACTCGGCACCGTCACTCAGGGTCCGGGTTACCGGTACGCTGATCCGGTTGGTGTTGGATTGCACCAGTATCCAGTCGGTTTGGCCGTAAATATCCGCAGCCGATGGCCGGTTCTGCGACGTATAGGAGGCTGGCACGATATACACCTTGATCTTGGCGCTGCACTTCAGTGCGGTTTGTGGGTTGGCACAGTTGATATCATCACTGGCCTTGAAGGCAAACAGGTCAAATTGCAGCCACAGCGTACGGGTGCTGGCACTATAAGCAGCAGCCGGAGATGTGGTCAGGTAGGTTGGTCCGCCACTGCCATCTACCGGTGGGGTTACCAGGCCATTGCCATCGCCGCAGCCCGGCTTAGCAGGATCGTTATAGGTGCCGGCCTTAATACCAGGATGCAGCAGCCAGCCGTTGGGGAAGTTGTTGCCATCACCGCCACCCGGGTGTACATTGGGATCGGCATCGTTACAGTCACCGCCTTTGGTGGTATAGCCAGCCGGCGGTGTGGTGCTGCAGGTGGTAATGGTTTGGGCAGAGCCATAGCCATCGCCGTCTGCATCTTTGTAATAGGTATACGTGGGCAACCCTTCATCCACCTGGTTGTCACAGTCGTTGTCTTTGCCATCGCACAGTTCTGGGGCACCGGGGTAGATGGTGGCATCATTGTCGTTGCAGTCACCGCCCTGGGCTACATAACCTGCAGGAGGCGTAGTACCGGTAGTGGTATTGTTCGGGTCACCATAACCATCGCCATCGCTGTCGCGGTAGTAGGTGTTGACCTCTGTGTCACAACCTTCGTCTACCTGGCCATCGCCATCATTATCAATACCATCACCACATATTTCATTGGCCCAGATAAACACAGCCCCGGCATTAATATTACCGACCGAAGCCGTGATCGAATCCTTCCCTGCATTTTGTCCCGTATAGCAGAACCGGGCCACACCGTTATTGTTGGTGTTGGCAAAGCCGGTACCCGGGTTCACGCCTTCTACCTTGAAGTCGACCCGCACCCCGGCCACAGGCTGGTTGTTTTGATCGCGAACCAGCGCATTAAAGCATTTTTCACCGCCTACACCGCCGCCGCCACTCTGTATGGTAAGGGTCAGGCTGGTTACGGTAGCTACAGCCGATAAGGACTGGCCGCCGGGATAACCATAAGAGTCAAAGTCGTCAAACCCATATACAAAAACCCCAAAGGGCAAGGTGGTGCCATTGATGGTATGCGTACCTGCCGTCAGATCGACCTGGGCACCCGAAAACCCGCTGGAGCCAATGGGCGTAAATGCCGAAGCCGGTATGGGCGAACCATCGAGCCTCAGCGAGCCTACGGCGGCATTGGGTGCTACAATATTGACAAAGTTGAGCCGAAAGCCGCTGGCGGGTGTTGCAATGGTATAATTGCCCAAAAACTGCTCATAGGGCGGGATCAGCATCATAAAGGGATCGGAAGTCACATTGTCGAAAGAAGTTCCGTTGGAATACTGCGCCACCAGAATGGGTTTGGTAGCCGTGATCTGGGAAGCAGTTGTTAAAATCCTTTCATGAAATTCACCTTTGTTAAGGGTAGCCACCACGCTGCCGTTGACCGATACGGCCGTATTGTTTTCGGCCGCTAAAAAGCGGAACGTATCCCCGTTGCGGCGGGTTTTCAGCGGCACCGTAACAAAGTTGCGGCCCCAGGTGGTAGTGGGCGGCAACTGCTCTACGATATAATCGCAAAAAGTAACACTGGGCGGCACATTGGTACACTGGTGGCTGCCAAAAACCGCAATGGGCTTGTTGGATGTAATGGAGCTGCCGGAAAGATCGCCACCGCTGTTGTGGTTACGCAGCAGGTAGGTTTGTCCCTGGTTTAAGGTAATGGTATAAGGCGTGCCGGCTACACGGCCATCGGTGGTCACCGTGGGAATGATGGTCACCTGGGTCGCATTTTGGGTGGCCACAATGCCAAACTGGGTACCGGTAACCAACGAGTTTCGATAGCCCAGGTTGATATACTCGGTGCCCAAAATATCGGTGGGCAGGGCCAGGTAGGCATCGGTTGTAGCCTGCTGCCGGTTCAGCCCATAAATGGTTACCTCCTTGCCGGCGGTGACATGAATGCCCTTGGACTCCACCTGGTTGGAGGAGTTTAAAAACACAGTACTGGGAAGCTGTACCGTAGTGACGGCGCCGGCCGTAACGCTAAAAGGCTGCGAAAAGCCAAGGCCTGGTATAGCGATCGTGCCCGTTGTATTTTCATCGCCGGTAATAAAAAAAGAGGCCGTGGCGCTGCCCTGGTTGCCCGGGAACGTGAGCCAGAAGTCAGTGCCTTTACTGTCCTGCCCCTGTGCCTGTGCCACCGGCGAAAGACCAGCAGAAAAAAAGGCTACCAGAAGACATAGTCTGACAGCAGCCCAGAGCGGTTGTAAAAAATGTTTCATACTCAGTTGTAAGTTTTGAATGATTGTTGGTTTGGTAAATCAGTTTTTGGTAACAGGAATGTCTTTAGTAACAAGAATGTCTTTGTAGGAAAACTTTTGAATGTTGGCCTCGTAAGCAGGGCTTACCCCGGCAGGCAAAATCATCAGTGCCCTGGGGTGATTGCCGGTGCAGTCGGCAGCAGCTACTTCGCCGGGTGCCACTACCAGCTCTTTTCGCCCAAAGTGCCCTTCGGCCTGCTGCTCCATTTGCGTGGTAAAAACTTCTTTCCAGGAAACCTTTACGCTGTACGCATTTTTGTTATTGAGCTTCAGCAGCACTACTTTCTTACCCTGGCAGGTCACCAGTTTGTGATAAAATTCCACATTGCCGGTGGTTTGATCCAGCACCCAGTCATTGGCCGGGAGATTGTTGCCGGTCTGCTCCTGTGGAGGGCGTCCGGGTTCAGGAGGATGGTGAAAGGGTGCAGGACTGGCCGACAGGAGCAAAAGCAGCAGGCTGCCTGAGGCCATCAACCGCCTGACCGTCCGAAGCTTTTTGGAGCGGGGGCGTAACAAAAGCACGAACTTTTGCATATACAATTTTTAAAAGGTGAGGAAATACGGCAATAGCGGGCGCTACTGCAGGGTCATTAGGGGTGCACAAAAAGATGCAAAGCGGCTTAGCCGGAATGAAATGTCATAATTACAAAACAATTAAAAGTGATGAAATACGGTCTGTATTTCAAAGGCTAGCTTGCGGGCTGTGCACCACCCAACAAGGATCACTTCTTCGCCACACTGGTGCCTGTCAGACAGGCATGTACGAAGGGGGATGGTTTCCCTGTTGGTTGAACCCGCATTAAAAACGGAAAACACGAAAAAGCAATGAAATGGCTTGTGGTTTAGCCGTGGTTGCTATTGGATCAGAAGAGATCTATTCAAAGGGTGCAGTGTAAATAGGGAATTGAACGGAGTTACAGTTGTTCAAAGGCGTACGGGGCCCAAATATGAAAAATAGTTTTTATTTAATCAAGTGTTTATCTCAATTTATTTTTCAAGTTAATATAATGCTGTTTTGCGCATGAACTTTTTAATTATCAAAGGTATCGTATTGGCGGTTACTACACCGTTTGTATGGATCCATGTCAAATGGGTTTAACTTTACGGCTGCCCCAACAGGACAGATAGCTTGCTTAAAAGACAGCATATATGGAAACACAACAGGAATTAAAAATGAACTTTCATACCCGTAAATGGGTAAAACCCGAAGATCTCAATCCCAACCACAGTTTGTTTGGCGGACGGCTGTTGCAGTGGATTGATGAAGAAGCGGTGATCTATGCCATTGTGCAACTGGAAAACCCGCGGGTGGTGACCAAGTTTGTTTCGGAGATCAACTTTATCAATGCACCCAAACAAGGCGATATTATTGAAATAGGCATTATTGCCACTCATTTTGGCCGCACCTCGCTGACCATGCGCTGCGAAGTGCGCAACATGCTGACGCGCCAGCCGATCCTGCACATTGACAAACTGGTGTTTGTAAACCTGGACGAAAACGGCCAGCCGGCACCGCATGGCAAAACCGCCATCAGCTACGTCAAAGACCGGCTGCAGGTAAAGGAAATGACGCTTTCTACCGCCACCAACCTGCCCGAAAACAACCAACAGGCCGGGCAGTAGGGGTGACTTGGCCCTACGATATACGTTAATCGTTGATAAAAGTTGACAGTTGATCGTTGGCCGTTGATCGTTGACGGAAAGAAAGTCTTTCAAAAACCCATATCGGGCCCCCTCCCTCTGATCCTCCCGGTGGAGAGGGAGGCCAGACAATGGATTGCATTTTCAGCTGTAGCAGTGATACATGGGCTTTTGAACAATTCTGAGCTAAGGAGATAAAAAGTGATCAACTCTTTCAAAAACCCATATGCCATACCAAGCCTCTCAACCATTCAACTAATCAACCACTCAACGCTTCCAAAATCCTATATGCATTTGATCCATCCATGAAATCCTTTTATCAATCCTTTCATTCGCGATCCAACTTCTTTAAAATCCCATCTGTTTAAAGATCCGTGTAATCCGTTTTCAAATCTGTGCAATCTGCGATCTAACTCGTGAACCCGTGAACTCCCTCAACCTTCAACTTTAAACTTTAAACTCCCTCCCATGCCCCTTCCGCTTCAGTTGCAGGCTTTCCAGTTCGATCATTTCCAGTTGGAGCTTTATGTGCCGCAGCCCGGTGAGGTAAGACGTGTGTACCAGCAGCAAAAAGCAGCCGATGCGGCAACCCCTTTTCCCTACTGGACACAGGTATGGCCTGCCGCGCTGGCCTTGGCGGAGTTCTTATGGCAGCACCCGCAGTACGTGCAGGGCAAACAAGTGCTGGAACTGGCAGCCGGCCTGGGTTTACCGTCGCTGGTAGCGGCGCAGTATGCCAAAAAAGTGTGCTGCACGGATTACCTGCCGGAAGCCGTAGCGGTGATGCAGCAATCCGTTGTTTATAACCAGCTTACCCATGTGCACTGCCAGGTGCTCAACTGGCACCATTTACCACCCCAGTTACAAACAGAAGTACTGTTGCTGAGCGACATTAATTACGATCCCCAGGAATTTGAAGTGCTGTACGGGGTACTGACCCGCTTTCTGGCTCAGGGCACCACCCTCCTGCTCAGCACACCGCAACGCCTCATGGCCAAGCCTTTTATTGAACGGCTGCTGCCCTGGTGTGTGCACCAGCAGCCAGCAACGGTGCTGCACCAGGAGCAAAACGTGGCGGTTACCTTGCTGGTATTGCAGGCCAAAGCAACTTCAACTTAAAGGGCTACGGCTTTGCACCTGTATCATTTACAAACATATTCGCAGGCATTGCTACTTTTGAACCGGTTATGAAAGACGTATTGGGCAATGCCCTGTGGGATTATTACCATCAAGCAACACCGCAAAAGTTATGGATCCACAACCAGTATGGACCTAAAGAAGAAATGCCGGTAGCCATTTACTTTCGAACAGCAGCAGACATGCCCGAGTTGGAATGGCTGGCCCTGCAGCAGTGCCGCGGTGCGGTGCTGGACATAGGCGCCGGCGCCGGCAGTCATGCATTATGGCTGCAGGAAAAAGGAGTGGCTGTTACCGCCCTGGAACAATCACCCAAAGCTGCAGCGGTCCTGCAATTGCGCGGCGTAAAAAACGTAGTTCAGCAAAACATTTTTGACTACAGTGGAGAGCGGTACGATACCCTGCTGCTGCTCATGAACGGCATCGGGTTGTGCGGCACCCTGCAGGGGCTGCGCCACTTTTTACAACTGGCTAAAGGTTTACTGAAAGAAGGCGGCCAGCTGCTTTTTGATTCTTCGGATGTGGCATACCTGTACAATGGTCGCCCGCCCAAAGGCCCTGACTACTATGGCGAAATTGATTACCAGTATCAATACAAAAAACAAAAGACCGACTGGTTTAAATGGCTATATGTGGATGCCCAAACACTTTTGAAAATAGCCACCACAGCAGGATGGACAATGCAGGTATTGTATGAAGACGGGCAGGATCAATACCTGGTACGGCTTACCTTGCCTGCATAAAAAAACCGCTTTATCGCACTTCTTTAAATACCCATATCCCTGATGCATGCGGGCCGCCACTGGAAAAAAGCAGCCTCTTACCCCTCTTTGGTTCATATGGGTTTTTGAAGAAGCTGGATCGCGGATGAAAGGATTGATAAAAGATTTCACGGGTGGATCAAAAGCATATGGGGTTTTGAAAAGGTTGCGTAGTTAAGGTATCTTGTATGGTGTTTGAGTATTTCTTCAAAAGCCCACACGGGCATGCCGTTAATAAGGCCGCACCTGCCACGTTCTTTCAAATGATGCATCCGCTGGCAACGAATGGATACCTTCTTTATCCGGCAGCTGCTGGGTAGTGTTTACACTGTCTGCAATGCCGCACCAGGGCTCTATGCACACAAAATCGGCACCGGGTGCCGCCCATAAACCTATATAAGGAAAGCCCCGAAAATGAAAATCAAAACCGTGCTTTGTTTTGGAAGAGGCAAGGGTTACCATATCTGATTGCAGGGTTTTCAGTACCACGGCATCCTGCTTAAACAGTTCTTTGCTCAGGGGCAATACCGACGTATTGTTCAGCAATGGAAGCGGCGCGTCTGCAATCAATCCTGCGCCAGTTACCGGCCAGCGACCTGCATTTTCGGGCTTGTTGAAACGCAGTTCATAATCCTCATAAGCAGTGCCGGCTGCTAGCGGCAGTTTAAAAGCCGGGTGGCCGCCAATAGAAAAATACATGACGTCCTCACCAGTGTTTTGTACCGTGTAAGTCACTTGCAAAAAATCCTCCTGCAGGGCATAGGTAATGAGCAGCCGGAAGGGAAAAGGATACTGCTGCAGGGTGGTTGCATCGCTGCTGAGGGAAAAAGTAAGGGTATGTGGCTGCTGTGCGGTTACTTCAAAATCTTTATCCCGGGCAAACCCATGCCGCGGCAAATGATAAGGCTGGTCTTTGTAATAAAATGTATTTTCTTTCAGCCCACCCACAATAGGAAACAGCACAGGCGACTTCTTGGGCCAGAAAGCCGGGTCGGCGCCCCACAGGTATTCCAGTTGATGCACCTTGTGTACGATGCTTTGCAGTTCTGCACCTTTGGATTGGATGGATACCTTCAGCTGGTTGTTTTCTATGGTATGCATAGTGCTAAGTTAACCATCACCATCGGTTGCTGCTGGTTTTGTTTTCCTCCCTGTTATTTTTTACAGCAATGCCACTTATCCCCTGCACTCATCATTCCCTACGTGCATGTTATGGTAAATTGACGTGTGCATAAGTAAGCTAAAATGGTGGTGCTTTTTAAATTGGGCATTCCTTTCATCAACCCGTTAAAAGTTGTTTTGGTTACCACCACAAAAACAACAGGCAGGACAACAACTCCTTACTATGTTCATTTAATGTGACCCTTATACCACCTGCATTGCAGCAAGTGGGTTACCATTAACACATCGTGGCCCGGTTTTTATGTAATAAGCTTCGCCTATCGTGCAATAGAGGAATGTGTTGTGCCTTCTCTATTCCAATACAATTGAAGAATAATCAAATCTTATAAAAACTGACGTGTGATAACAAAACCCTACCAAAAAGAAACAGTGGCCCCGGCTCCTGTTCATTACCTGCCATCCATTTCCATTGCGATGCCCTTTGAACCTTTGACCCAATCCAAAACCCATATTGAGCAACGGTTTACCGCCGCCCTGCACCAGATAGAAAAGGAGTTGAATCACCACTTTGCCCGCTACATTGTACGCCCCGCTTTATCTAAATTAAAGTCGATCATTAGCGGACTTAATTTCAGCACCTTAAGAAAA
>JAEWAC010000412.1 GCA_023391895.1 Bacteroidota bacterium | reverse complement strand
AGCCAGCTTTCCTTAAATATGTAGACCTATGAAAAGTCTTTTTATAGCAATTTTACTACTGATTTCATCCACTTGTTTTGGACAAAACTACCTTAGGACAAATGAGCACCTTATCTTGTCTTTTCAGACCAATACTGATAAGCAGGTGTATTTAGTGAAGGATACATCAAACAAATACATTTCTTATAGGTATGGCACAAAAGATAAAATTCAATTTGAATATCCTGCTACCGAAAAGGATAGCTGGAGCAGGTTTACCTATTCTTACTACCTGAGGGGCGGTGGCAAGGCAAATGAAGGCATGGAATTAAATTATGTGTACTTTACTAACGGTGGCTACCAGTATGTGATTTACCACACCTATTTTGCAGCAGGTGAAAAGAGTGAAATTGGCATTAAGGTGACTGATTTGAAAACACACAAAACCGTTGACATCAAGGGTAATTACAAGACCAGGAGAGGCACACTGGTGGACTTTAGAGACAATGGACTTTTGGCATTAGGTGACGAACTCTTTGACTAAGATGTGCCCCACAAGGGTTTTCCAAAAGTTGAGCTGAAGTGCTTAAATCAACAAGATCTCTTTATTTTACACCGGTACAAAGGCCTGGTTGGCGAGACTTAAATGCCCAACCTTCACATTTACCTTTGGATGTTAAAAAGTCATTCAACCCTCCCTTATGAAAAAAGTTACTTCGATTTTAATCCTTTTTCTCTGCTTCCATTTTGCCAATGGTCAGGAAAGGACTTTAGAGACTAAAAAGTATGCTGGCACCTATACAATCGGCAATGTGCGTTCAAAAGAAGGGGGTGGTAGGATAGACATATATCCGGAAAGTGACAGCATGGTTCTGATGTATGTATACCTTCAAAATGGTGGCCCTTCTTATAACTTTGGAAGGCTTTATGGGAGAGTCAAAATCCTAAATGGCAAAGGCCATTTTCTTAAAAAATATGATGACATGGACATTTCTTGCCATTGGTCAATCATAATCAATAAGGATGCTCTGATTGTGACCACAATAAACAGGCAATATAATTGTGAATTTGGCAATGGAGTTTATGCCGATGGCAGGTATAAAAAGGTATCAAGTAAAACCCCTGAGTACTTTGATCCGGGGGATGGAGAAAAAGTATACTTCTCAAAAGTGACGCCAGAGGAATACAATGATAATTTATAATGCTGCGGCTGCTAACACGGGTATGGCTGCAATAGTAGAAGCAGGACAACAGTCAACCTGCATATCGCTTTGAACCGAATATCTTTATCTCCTCAACAGGAACACGGGCTGCCGCCACTTGCAGCAACACTTGTTTCGTCAGGCTGTGCAAAAAGGGTACTTTTTCGAAGAAAGTGTTTCTTTAAGGTGCTAGTAAATACATGGTTATATATTTTTATTGTATTAATAATATACCTTTTTGCACAGTCTGTCGTTAGCAGCAACTTTCTACCTTTCAACTAACAACATTAGAATTATATCAAGGTCAAAGCTTACCTCAATTATTGAACAAGCACTGAGATGATGCGGCAGAAAAAGTGGTAATTATACCAGTTTAAGATATCAGGTACAGTATGTGCGGTGGTGTTTTGATGAAAGCCCTGAAATATGCGGAACGGATAACGGAGCGTGTGCAGGAGTTGCGCACTTTGTGCCGTCATCAGCAGCGGTCCCTGACCCGTCGTCGGTTGCAGTTTTTAATCCTGTTGAAAAGCGGCAAGTGTGGCACCCAAGCTAAAGCCGGAGCCCTCATCGGTATTGGGGCGAGGGCATCGGAAAAGCTCTGGAAGCTCTATGTAACACAAGGGATAGCAGGATTGCTGCCCCCCCGCACTCAGGCCGCCCACCCAAACTCAGTGAGGCGGCAAAAATAGCCCTGCTGAGGGAGGTGGATGAAAGCCGGGTGGCTACCCTCAAACAAGCCTGTGCCTTTGTGGCTCAACAGTACGGAACCGTTGTTTCACAAGTGGCCATGCACTACTACTACACGCAGCAAAAGATCAAAAAGAAGACCGGCCGCCCCACCCATATCCGCAAGGACCAAGAAGGTGAAGCGCAGTTTAAAAAAAAGACTTTCCCCAGCTAAAGCAGCAATTTGGTGCGGCCATCTACTTTGAAGACGAGCTGCGCAACGGCACCCGCACCCAGTGCAAGCAACGGTGGACTAGAAAGGGCCACCGCCCGCTGTGCCGCTTAAAGATGGGCTATGAATTTTGTTATCTCTACTGCGCTTTGTGCCCGTCGACAGGCCATTTGGTATGTTTAATCCTGCCGGACATGACCAAAGCTTCATTTTGCCTGTTCTGTACCTTTTTTGCGGCGCAGGTACGGGCGCTATGGGGAGCGGTCCCGGTGCTGATGATCGCTGATGGGGCAGGCGCACATCAAAGGCAGGTATGTCTGGAGCAGGGTATTGCCTTTCAGCGCCTGCCCACCGCTTATCCGGAGCTCAATCCGGTAGAGCGCTTCTTTGAGGAACTCCGCAAAAAGTTGAGTAACCAGGTCTATGACACCATTGAGGCAGCCGAAATTCACCTCTGTGAAGTGCTCCAGCCTTACTTCCAAAACAAAGAAGAAATCATCCAACTATCCAACTACTCTTATATCCGAACCCCATAAATTAAAATGGTATTACAGGTAAATGCAGAAAGTGTGTCGAAATAAGAAATAAAAAAGGGTTACAGTGAATGTAACCCTTTGATTCTTAAGTGGATCCTGCTGGGATCGAACCAGCGACCCTCTGATTATGAGTCAGATGCTCTAACCGTCTGAGCTAAGGATCCCTCCTTCTGGGAAGGAAAAAATTCCAATAATCCAAATCGATTATTGGACGGCAAATGTAGCTAATTGTTGGAATACCCTACACACAAAAATGGATTTATAAAAAAAATTAGGTTATGCAACTAATTGCTTCTTCCAGTTGCCTTATGCTAAGCCGCAACCCGCATATGAACTTACTATTTGTCAATTAAGTTTATACAATCCGTTTTACCAGCCACCAGAACCAGTTTTAACCTGTATGCCTTTACTTCTTATACAATTAAAACGATTGTGCTATGGGGATTGGAAAAACACTCTACAGTTTGCCTGGAAGCCTTTTTGCTAAGCAAACCTTCCGCACGGCTTTACTTTTTGCCTTGTTTATACTCGTTACTTCTCAGCTGTTGGCCCAGGGCAGGCAAATTACCGGAAAAGTCATATCTGCCATTGGCGAACCGCTGGTGGGTGCCAGTGTTCGGATCAGAAACGGCAATGTGGGGACCAATACGGACTCATCTGGTAATTTTAGTCTTAGCGTGCCGGAAAACGCCACCCTGATGGTAAGTTATGTGAGTTATGCTCCCAAAGAAGTACCGGTTGGCGATCAAACTGATCTTACCATTACGCTGGATCCGCTGGGTACATCGCTGGAGCAGGTGGTGGTGGTAGGGTATGGTACCCAGCGCAAAATAGACGTGACCGGTTCGGTTGCCCAGGTAAAAGGTGAAGAAATTACCAGACAGCCGGTGGTCAACCCGGTAAGCGGCCTGCAAGGCAAGGTAGCTGGTGTGCAGATCACCAACTCGGGTGCGCCAGGTGCCTCTCCCCAAATTCGCATCCGGGGGCTGGGAACGGTATATGGAAATCCTAATCCATTGTACGTGGTGGATGGCGTTTGGTTTGATGATATCAGTTTTTTGAACCCGGCGGATATCGAAAACATAAGCATTTTAAAAGATGCCTCCAGCGAGGCCATCTATGGCATCAGGGCTGCTAATGGCGTGGTGCTGATTACCACCCGCCGCGGCCGTACCGGACAAGCTACGATTAACTACACCGGCTTTATAGGAAACCAGCGCGTTACCAATGAGGTGGAAATGGCCAACGCCAATCAGTATGCTATTTTGATTAACGAATTACGGGCAGCCAACGGAGGGGCGCCTTTGTATAACCCTGCCGATTTTGGTAAGGGTACCGACTGGTACGGGCAGGTGTTGCGCAACGCACTCATCACCAACCACCAGGTATCAGTAAGCGGCGGAGCCGAACGCTCCAATTATAACTTTTCGTTAGGCTATACCCGGCAGGAGGGCATTGTAGAAGGCAATGATTTTACCCGGTATACGGCTCGCCTGCAAAACGACTTTCAGGTGCTCAACAATCTTAAGCTGGGCTATACTGTAACCGGGTCAGCCAGCAATTCCGATGATATACCGACTGACATTTTTCACCAGTTATATGCTGCTGCGCCGGTGGTGCCGGTTTACTATGCCGACGGCAGCTATGGCGATCCCAGCGATTACGGTGTTAGTGAGTCGGTCAACTTTAATCCGCAGGTAACGCTGGATGTTTTCAACCAGGAGACGTGGAACTACCGGCTCACCGGTAATGCTTTTGGGGAGCTGAAGTTTGCTCAGAACTTTACCTTCCGTACCAGTATTGGCGGCGAGTTCGGCCAAATAGAGCTCAGCAATTATACACCGGAATATACAGCTACCCTTAAACAACGGAACACCACCAGCTTTTTGCGCATTGAACGGTCAGAAACCCGCAACTGGCTGTTGGAAAACACCCTTACTTATGATAAACGTTTTGCCGACCACAATGTTCGGGTGCTTTTGGGTCAAAGTGCACAGCGTTATAAGTTTTACAAACTAACCGGAACGGCCCAGGATGTGCCCAACACCTCCTCCGGCGACTTGTACCTGAGGCTGGGCAGCCAGGCCAGCAGAAACGTAGTGGATGAAGGCGACCTTTCCACCATTGAATCTTATTTTGGCCGGGTCAACTACTCCTATAGAAACAGGTACCTGTTGAATGTATCCTTAAGGGCCGACGGTTCTTCCAAGTTTACCGAAGATGAACGCTGGGGTTATTTTCCTTCTGTAGGGGTGGGCTGGGTCATCAGCGATGAAGCTTTCCTCCAAAATCAGGAGCTGTTCAACAACATTAAGCTGCGCGCCAGCTGGGGCAAGATTGGAAATGCTTCCGTTCCTTCCAACCTGTCTGTTCTGAGGGTCACCCAGGATCCTTACCTGGCAGCTTTTTTTGGCGGCGTGGTCAACACCGGGGCCAGCATTACTACCGTTGTGCCCCCCAATACCTTCTGGGAAAGAGGTGCGGGTACGGATATAGGCTTGGAACTTTCTTTGCTGCAAAACAAGCTGTACGTAGAGGCCGTTTTTTATAATCGTAAAACAGAAAAGGCCATTTTTGATATTCCCATCCTTGGGTCTGTAGGTACCACTTCCGGAACAATCATAGGCAACCAGGCCACTTTTCAAAACCAGGGCTTTGAACTTTCCGCTACCTGGCGGGATAATATAGGGTCCAAGCTGAGTTATTCGCTGAACGGCAACTTCAGTACTAACAAAAACGAAGTGCTGTCGGTGGCTACCGGTGCCAATCCTATTTATGCAGGCGGTGCAGCGGCCACTGGCGGTGCACTGGCTACCCGCACCGTGGTTGGACGTCCCATAGGCGAGTTTTTTGGCTACCAGGTAGCCGGTATTTTTCAAACCGATGCAGCCGCCGCCGGCTCGGCCCAGACTACCGCCAAGGCCGGCGATTTTCAGTATGTGGACCAGAATAAAGACGGCGTGATTGATGGTAAAGACCGCATCGCCATGGGCAACCCCAATCCTAAGTACAGTTATGGCCTGAATACCAGCTGGACCTATGGCGACTTTGACCTGAGTCTGGACTTTCAGGGGGTGGCGGGCGTAGATGTGTACAATGCCGGTTTGGCGTTGCGGTTTGGTAACGAAAACTTCACCAAAGACTTTTATGACAACCGCTGGCATGGGGAGGGTACTTCCAACACCTATCCTTCAGCCAACATTGGTGGCGGTACCAACTACCTGCCCAATACATTCTTTGTAGAAGATGGCAGCTACTTCCGCATACGCAATGCGCAGTTGGGGTATACCGTGCCCCGGGCCACCACAGACCGGTGGAAGTTAAAGAGCCTGCGGGTATTTGTCAATGCGCAAAACCCCTTTACGTTCTTCAATTATAGAGGCTTTAGTCCGGAGGTTGGCGGAACGCCCACCAACGCCGGTATTGACGTCAATGTATACCCGCTTTCTGCTACCTACAACTTTGGTGTAAACCTCTCTTTCTAACAAAAACATTTGAAGTTATGAGATTTCATGATGAAAAATATTTGGTCCAGAAGCTGGCCAGAGCCGGTCTGCTGGTAGTGCTGTTGCTGCAAACAGGGTGTAAAGAAGATTTTTTGGATGTGCCACCACAGGGACAAACACCGGGTGATCAATTCTGGCAAAACGAGGAAGATGCTACAAAGGCTGTAAATGCCATGTATGGTAACTTGCGCGAGTGGAAGCAGGTGGGTTTTGCACCTATTGCAATCGAAAGCCTGCCATCAGACAATGCCGAAAAAGGCAGTGACCCATCCGATGCCACCTACCTGAATTCCTTTGATAACTTTACGGCTACCTCCACGCAGGGGCAGCTGCAGGACTTCTGGTCGGGACAGTATCAGGAAATTAACCTGGCCAACCAGGTGCTTGATAATGTTCCAGGCATCAGCATGGACGAAAGTCTGAAAGCCCGTTACCTGGCAGAAGCCAAGTTTATGCGGGCCTACGCCTATTTCCGGCTGGTACGGGCTTTTGGCGGCGTGCCGTTGCGCTTGTCGGTTCCGAAGGATGCTAGTGAATACAATATCCCCCGCAATACCAAAGAGGAGGTGTATGCCGCTATAGAAAAAGATTTAACAGAGGCTGCTCCGGCACTTCCGGTAAGTTATGGCCCCACTGATATAGGCCGGGTTACCCGAGGGGCGGCACTGGCCCTGCACGCCAAGGTAGCCATGTACCAGCAAAAGTGGCAGCAGGTGTACGACCTCACAAAACAGGTAATGGATTTAGGTATTTACTCCCTGTTTCCCAACTACGAGCAGTTGTTCCGGCTGGAAAATGAAAACAACCAGGAATCCATTTTTGAAATACAGGCCGAATACGTACCCGGCAACTGTGATCTTTCCAATTCCCAGTATTCCGAGGTGCAGGGTGTCAGGGGCGTTCCCGGTGGTGGTTGGGGCTTTAATGTGCCTACGCAGGATCTGGCCAATGCTTACGAGCCGGGCGATCCCCGCAGGGATGCCACCATTATTTTCAGGGGCGAAACCACACCCGAGGGTGAGACCATACCGACAAGCGTGCCCAACCCCATGTACAATCAAAAGTCTTATGTGCCGTTCCGCCTATACCTCGGCGAATGTCCTTCCGGTTCCGGTCAAAACGTAAGGGTAATACGGTATGCAGAAGTATTGCTGATGCACGCCGAAGCCGCTAATGAACTGGGTAAACCTCAGGAAGCCTTACAGGCCCTGAACCAGGTGCGGGCCCGGGCGCGGGGCGGTAATGCTGCTGTACTGCCGGATGTGACCACAACAGACCAGACCGAACTGCGCAATGCCATCTGGCACGAACGCAGGGTAGAACTGGCTATGGAGAATGACCGCTTTTTTGACCTGGTGCGCCAGGGACGTGCGGCAGAAGTGCTGGGACCCAGAGGATTTGTGGCGGGCCGCAATGAAGTATGGCCTATTCCGCAAAACGAAATTGACCTGAGCGCAGGAGTGTTAACCCAAAATCCCGGCTATTAATTCATCACTTAAACGAAGGAACATGATCAAGAAACATCATATAAGCTTGCAGGTGTTGTTTTGGATGGCTTCCACCGGTTTTCTTTTATCATCCTGTTATAAAAAGTTCGATCCCGATTCGTACAAACCCGCTTTATCTATCGGCGGCTATACCAGCGTGAGTGAAATTGCACCCGCCAACCTGGTTGGCTACTGGGCTTTTAATGACAACCTGGTGGATAGCGTTTCCAATACGGCAGGCACTAACGTGGGTACCAGCTTTACCAATGGCATCAAAGGCCGGGCCTTGCAAGGGGCCGAGAAAGGGTATGTATTGTTCAATCCAACCGATGCGATTTTGAATATGCAAAGCTTTACCATCACCTACTGGGTCAACAGCCCGCTCAATACCAACGGTATTGTAGGCCTGGTAAACCTTTCCAATACCAGCAGTTTCTGGGGCAATATTGATATGTTTTTTGAAAATGGAAGCACACAGGATGCCGCCAAGTTCCGGGCACACATTAATAATGGTGCTACCGATACCATCTGGATCCGGAAAGACGGGCTTGCCGGCATTTTTGATAGCTGGGTGAACATGGCGCTTACCTATGATGCCGCCAATGAAACAGTTAAGTTTTACGTCAATGGGGTGCCGAGTTCCACGCTTACCATTTCTGGTTTAGGGCCGGCTCAGTTCACCAACAGTGGTCCTATGGTTTTTGGAACCGTACAATTTCAAACTGATCCCAGTTTAACAACAGGTTCAGGAGCGCAGCCCTGGGCCAGCTATTTAACAGGTGCTCTGGATGAAGTAAGGATTTATAACACGGCACTTAGTGATAGTGATATAGATGCCCTGGTGCGACTGGAAGGAAGGGGGAAATAAACGATTCCCATACATGGCTAAGAGGCAGCCGCATAAGGTGACCTCTTAGCCATGTATAAACGGTTGCCTGCCCACCAGCTTTTAGCTACTAACCGAAAGCCACGATCATTACAATTACCCATATGGCTTTTTGAAGCACTTACTGCTAATACGAAACGGTTATCAGTCTTATGATTTATTATTCACGATTGACCATTCACCATTGATGATAGAATTTCATAAAGTTGAAAACAGTCTTGTATTAGTATCAAAAGCCGCTTTATGACTGTTATGAAATTCAGCAAAAGAGTTGATGGCAGCTGTCTTGCCCTTTATCAGGTTGGACAGCTTACCTCATAACCAACTAAATCTTGCCCCTTACATTCAGCGCATCGCGCAGGCCATTGCCCAGCAGGTTAAAGGCCAGTACCAGCAGCATAATGGCAAAGCCCGGTGCCAGTGCCAGCATGGGGTTTTGGGTAATAATGAAATTGTAGTTTTCCTTGATCATCAGGCCCCAGCTGGGTTGGGGCGGCTGTACGCCCACGCCCAAAAAGCTCAACCCCGCTTCAATGACAATAGCCGAGGCAAAGTTGGAGGCGGCAATTACCAGAATAGGCCCCAGGATGTTGGGCAAAATGTGGTGGGCCATAATGCGCAGGTTCGAAAAGCCCAGCGCCCGGGCCGCTTCTACGTACTGCAGCTCACGGGCGGCCAGCACCTGCCCCCGCACCAGGCGGGCTACGTTGACCCACATGGTCAACCCCACGGCAATGAATACCTGCCAAAAGCCTTTGCCCAGCAGCAGCGTAATGGCAAACACCAGCAGCAAAGTAGGAATGCTCCAGATCACGTTGATCAGCCACATAATAAGGTCATCAGCCTTGCCTCGGAAGTAACCTGCCGTTGCTCCTAAAAAAATACCCAGCGTTAAAGAGATCAATACCGTAATCAACCCAACACTCAAACTTACGCGGGTACCAATAATGAGACGGCTCAAAATATCGCGGCCGTATTTATCGGTGCCGAGTAAAAATTTTTTGGTTACAACCGGCTGCGCCGCCAGCTCTTTTTTAGAAAAGCTCAGTCGCTCGGTTACGTCTTCATCAATATACTTCTGCACCACCAGGCTGTCTTCCTCCGTCTGCCAGCTGGTGATGGGGATTAGATCATACGCATCCCGCCGGCCGCCAATGGCCTGCTCCA
The DNA here is from genome assembly GCA_023391895.1 of Bacteroidota bacterium. Taxonomy (GTDB): domain Bacteria; phylum Bacteroidota; class Bacteroidia; order Chitinophagales; family Chitinophagaceae; genus Flavisolibacter. Next base: position 856 of record JAEWAC010000412.1, on the reverse strand, counting down.
GCACGCTTTCCTTTTGCGGTGCCTCCACCTTTTGTACCTGCACAAAAGTTTGCGTAAAGCCCGGCTTGCGGCCACCAATTTCCAGGATGATGCGGTTGGCATAAGGCGATGGATCGGGCGCCAGAAAATAACCAAACAAGGCAATGAAAACGGCAATCACAATCAGCACCAGCCCGGCGAGCGCACCTTTATTACGTTGCAGGCGCTGCCAGGTGGCTTTCCAGAAAGAGGTGGTGGCTTCGTTCATGGGCTGAAAAATAAAACTTTATTTGGTACGCCTGCCTTTCCACTCGTAAGAACCCAACTGGCTGATAAAACCTACGCTGATGGTGTACAGCATATGCAGCGGCTGCAGTAGCGGGAAATAGCGCATCAAAGCCTGTTCGCCGTAAAAATTTGCAACTGATTGAACAAAACGCCATTCCACCAAAGTCTTCAAAACCCCATATACCAATAAAGTGATCCAGTGCAGCGGCTGAAAAAAAGCCGCCACCAGCAGCACTAAAAACCAGCAGTTGAACCCGTAAACAAACAGCAGCACCAGCAGTACGGCCTTGTCGTCGTAATGCGCTGTTTTGCTGGCCCAGCGCCGCCGCTGCATCACAAACTGCTTCCAGGTAGGCATGGGCGGTGTGGTTACAATAGCCTGGGGATGTTTGAGGTAATGCACTTTTTGCGGGTACTGTTTTTTGATCTTGTGCATCAGCAGCATATCGTCGCCGGAAGCTATCTGGTCAATGCCCGCAAAACCATTGACGTCAGTAAAAGCCTGTTTGGTATAAGCCAGGTTGGCGCCGTTGCACATGCTGTGAAAACCCGCCGCTACCGAAGCCCCCGTAATGCCCTGCAGCGTTAA
>JAEWAC010000274.1 GCA_023391895.1 Bacteroidota bacterium | reverse complement strand
CAATTAAGTAACAGTAACGTCACATTTGCTTAATAATGGCATAATGAAGTGGTAACATTGGGGTAATACTTTGCGCCAAATTTCAAAGGCGTGAAAAAATTTATTGCTGTAATTGTAATGCTCTTTGCCACAAAGGCCGTTCTGCTGGCGCAAAGCTCCGGAACCATTGCCGGTAAAGTGCTGGATGAAAAAACAAATGCCGTATTGCCTGGTGTGAGTGTAACCCTGCAGGGAGGATCGCAAGGTAAAACAACCGACCTTGAAGGCCGTTATGTATTGAATGTACCAGCCGGTACGTATTCCTTAAAGTTTGAGTCTGTTGGCTATAAGGCCAAAGCGGTTGCTGATATTGTGGTAAAGGCCGGCGAAGCTACGGAACTGAATATTGTAATGACCCAGCAGGCGCAGGAAATGGACGCCGTTGTGGTGACGGCCTCCGCCCGTCGCGAATCGGTAGCTTCTGTGCTGACCATGCAGCGAAACAACGCCAGCATATCCGATGGTATTTCCATTGAAGCCATCCGCAAATCGCCCGACAGAAATATTGGTGAGGTGCTGAAGCGGGTAAGCGGTACCAGCATCCAGGACGACAAATTTGTGGTGGTCAGGGGCTTGTCGGACCGCTACAACGTGGCCCTGATCAACGGTGCCCTGCTGCCCAGCACCGAGCCCGACCGGAGAGCTTTTTCTTTCGATATTGTGCCTTCCAATCTTATAGATAATATCCTGATTAATAAAACCGCTTCTCCCGACATGCCCGGCGATTTTTCGGGTGGCGTGGTGCAGATCATGACCAAAGACATTCCGTTCCGGAGTTTTATGGGGGCTACCGTGGGCGTGGGTTATAACACCCAATCCACCGGTAAACCTTTTCAAATCGGCATGTTGAATGGTTCTGATTACCTGGGTTTTGATAACGGCAGCCGGGCGTTTCCTTCCCAATTCCCCAGCCGCAACCGGTACCTGAGTTATAACGCCGATCCTACTCCTGACCGGCGCCTGCAGGCATCGCGTTTGATGCGTAACAATTACGGCAACCGTTATACCGGCAACGCTTTGCCTACGCTGAACTTCCAGTTCAACTGGGGTGACAGAAAAGAACTGTCCAACGGCGGTACCATTGGTTCGGTCGTGGCCCTGGTGTACAGAAACGCCCAAAACTTCCAGGACAACCAGCGCCGGGAGTACAACTCCCTGGGGTTGAACGATCCTGCATTCGACTACCAGGACTCGCTTTATTCCTTTACCACCAATGTAGGCTTGCTGGCCAACTTTGCATACCGCAAAGGCAATACAAAAGTGGTTTTCAAAAATGTATTGAACCGCTTGTTCGACAACAATTACCTGATGCGCTCCGGACCCAATGTTGACCGCAATACCTACATCAATGCGACCGGCTCTTTAACCAACATCAAATCGCTCATCAGCTCGCAGGTAGAAGGAGAGCACCTGTTGAGCACCCGCAACGACCGCCTGAAGTGGAACCTGAACTATGCACTGACGGCACAAAACCAGCCTGACTACCGGTTGCTGCCTTACAGCAAAAGCCTGTCTGATGCTGGCAATAAAGAAGTGGGTTACGAAGTTGTGCTGAGAGATACGTACCGCTTCTGGTCTGACTTGTACGATAACGCCTTTGGCGGTAATTTAAATTACACCCTGCCCGTTACGTTCGGCAATCAAAAACAGCAATTCAAAACCGGCTTGCTGGCGCAGTATAAATTAAGAGACTTTTCCACCCGCATTTTCCGTTACGAGGAAGCTACTTCCGACTTTAACCGTGCGCTGTTAGCAGCACCGCCCCGCATCATCTTTAACGACGGTTACATTTATGACCAGGGCTTTGTACTGAACGAGATCACCAACAATACTGATAAGTACGATGCCACTTCCGGCTTGTACGCAGGTTATGCCATGATCGACGGCCGCATTGGCGAAAAGTTAAGAGCCGTTTACGGCGTGCGGGTGGAGCACTTCAATTTTGATGTAAACACCGCCGACTTCTCCGGCCAGAAAGTAAAGGTGAATAAAGCCTATTTGGACCTGCTGCCTTCACTGAACCTGACCTACGAGTTGTCTAACAAAACCAACCTGCGCTTTTCCGGATCCAGAACGGTGTCGCGTCCGGAGTTAAGAGAGCTGGCCAACTTTGCGTATTACGATTTTGTTCGCAATGCTGAAATTACCGGTAATCCCAACCTGGTGCGGAGCCAGAATACCAACCTCGACCTGCGTTGGGAAACCTATCCTGCTGCAGGCGAAATCCTGTCGGCTTCTGTTTTCTACAAAAACTTTAAAAACCCCATAGAGCAGACCGTAGTACCGGGCTCTGCTGCCAATTCGCTTCGCTATACGTTTGAAAATTCAAAAGCGGCGGACATCTATGGCGTAGAAGTAGAGGCCCGTAAAAGACTGGGTTTCCTGGGGGCGGCACCCTGGCTGGAAAACCTGGCTTTTAATGTAAATGGTGCCCTGATCCGGTCTCAGGTGAAGTTCACGGAAAACTCCAATCCCTGGGATGTCAACCGCCCGCTACAGGGACAGTCGCCCTGGCTGATCAACGCCGGCCTGCAATATGCCACCGACGATAATAAAGTAACTATTAGCGGACTGGTGAACCGCATTGGCCAGCGTATTGCCATTGTAGGGGAACAGTCTTACCCTGATGTGTATGAAAACGGCCGTACCATGGTGGATTTTCAGGCAGCGGTAAAAGTGATGAAAAACAAAGGCGAACTAAAGCTGAACCTGTCGGACCTGTTGAACCAGAGATCCATTTTTTACCAGAATGTGGATAGCGATGGCAAGCGGGCCTATGATGCTGCTACGGACCGGGTACAGATTGGTTACCTGTATGGCAGAAACATCAGCCTGAATTTTACCTACAACTTCAAATAATCGGTAACAATTGTTTAATACGCCCTTAACAGACAGTTAATAGGAAAGAAATTGTTTTGCTTCCATATCAAAACTGTTCATAAAAAACTATACAAATCAATATTTATGTTGTTTCAGAAGAAATTTTTTCAAGTGATGATGGTGGCCTTTTCGGTGACCACGTTGGTGAGCTGTAGTAAAAATGATGATGAGGAAGAGCTGATAACGCCACCCCCCACCACCAGTTCCGTCTTAACCGGATCTATCACCAAAGACATGACCCTGACAGCGAACCAAACCTGGACGCTGAAAGGATATGTATACGTGGCCAATGGTGCCAAGCTGACCATTGAACCTGGTACCACTATTGTAAGCGATGTATCGGAAAAAGGCGCCTTGTGTATTGAAAGAGGCAGCCAGCTTATTGCCAATGGTACGGCTGAAAAGCCCATCGTGTTTACCTCCGGCAAGCCGGAAGGTTCAAGGGCACCCGGCGACTGGGGTGGCGTGATCCTGTTGGGTAAAGCCAAAACCAACCGTTCTTCCACACCGGTTATTGAAGGTGGGCTGGACCGGCCATATGGTGGTACCGATGATAACGACAACTCAGGTTCCCTGAAATATGTTCGCATTGAGTATGCAGGTATTGCTGCTTTTGCGGGCTCTGAAATCAATGGATTAACACTGGGTGGTGTAGGTAAAGGCACAACGCTCGAAAACATCCAGGTTGTTTATGGTAACGATGATGCTTTTGAGTTTTTTGGCGGCAACGTCAATGCCAAAAACCTGGTGGCTTTTGCTACGGCCGATGATGATTTTGATTTTGATTTTGGTTACAGCGGTAAAATTCAGTTTGCCGTGGCCCTGAGAGATCCCCAGTTTGTAGATGCAGGTGATGCCGGTAATGGTATTGAGTCGGACAACGATGGCAGCGGTACCACCGCCAGCCCGTTCACCCATCCTGTATTATCTAACTTCACTTTTATAGGACCTAACAATGCCTCCGGTACCGCTGCCAACCACAACTTTGGCAACCGCTGGAGAAGGGCTACCCAGTTTGAAGTTTACAACTCGGTTTACCTGGGTTGGCAGAAAGGTGGTTTGGTGCTGGAGTCGGACCCCACGGCACAGGCCTATGTGGATGGTACCTCCAGGTTTAAAAACAACGTGGTGCACGCGGTGGTGGATCCGTTCAAAAGCACTTCTGCCGTTATTACCAGTGCCGCCCTGGAGGCCAAAGCTACCCGCGAAGGCAACGTAAAAGCAGCTTCTGCTGATAATGTTTTAACCGCTCCCTTTAGTTTAACCAACCCTAATTTAATGCCGGTAGTTGGCGGCCCTGCTGCTTCCGGTGCTGATTTTGCCGGTTTGGATAACAGCTTCTTTACCACCACTAACTATAAAGGAGCTATTGGTGAAAGCAACAACTGGCTGCAAGGCTGGACCCGCTTTCCTTCAAAAGGTCAGTAATCTTCACGCCTGATAACTGAAAAGAAGGTGCCTTGTACTTGCAGGGCACTTTCCCATTTTTGATACCACCGTTTTTAATTTTACATTATGAAAACGTTTATTGCTGCCTGTTTGATCACCTTAGTGTTGCTGGCCTGCCGGAATGCCTCCGATACTTCCTCCGGTTCGCCTGAAAATCGGGATGCTGCTGCACTTGCTAATGACCCGGTTCATTGGCCGCATACCGATAGCCTGGAGTTTATTTATTTCCCAGACCCGTCCAACCAAAGAAAGTATCACCACCTGATGATTCGGGAGCCGGAGCTGCTAGCGCAACTGCTTAGCAACATCGGTCAAAAAACCGACAGTGCGCAACAGGCCTGTAGCCATAACAGTAAGTTGTATTTGTTTAGCGGGCCGGATGTTTTTAAAACGGTTTATGTGTCCGACTCCTGCCGCTACCTGGCTTACGCCATCAACAGCAACCAGCATTTTGTGGCTATGAATGACACCACCCGCCACATAATGGATAGTTTAATAAAGGCAGTACAAAATCAGGAGTAACTATTTTTTGCTACGGCCGCCGGTTGGTCTGTGCTGCTTTCTTTTTTATAAATAATTGAGTAAATTAGGTAGGTGAAGCTAGTTATCATCCTCTTTATGGCTGCCGCCTGCTTTAGTTGTAACAGCATGCCTTCTGCCATCAGCGAGCAACTCAAAGATGCCGATAGCCTTGTCATTCACATCCGCTCCACCTCGCCCACCGACACAGCTGCCAAACTATTCAACACAAAAGATAAACGGGCCCTGGAAAAAATGACGCACTACCTCAATGGCAAGGCCGCCGAAAACCACCAGTGCAACTACGATGGCAATATGGTGTTTTATGCCGGTCAACAACAGCTGCAATCGGTAGACTTTAATTACCGCGACCAGCAGTGCCGCCACTTTGCCTATACCCTCAACGGCGAGGCCATGCAGGTTCGAATGAGTAATGAAGGTGCTGCCTTTTTTAATGCGCTGGAAACCGGTTCGGACCACTATTAATGTATCTGTTGTAAGGGTTGTTCTGGAGTTCACCAGTTCACGGGTTCACAAGTTAGATCACAGATTGCACGGATTTGATAAGGATTTCACGGATTAGTAAAGGCCTATGGGATTTTACCTCACCTTCGGTCCCTCTCCTGAAGGAGAGGGAGGTCGGGCAATAGGTAATATTTCAGCATTAGAATGGACGTATGGGTTTTTGAACCATTCTGAGTTAAGAATGTAAAGCCGTCAACAGCTTCAAAAGTCCATATGGGTTTTTAAAGAAGTTGTCTACTATTAATGGCAATTCAAATAAATAAAATCCACTCACCTCTGTCATCCCGGCCTTGGGCCGGGATCTCCAGTACCTTCAAGCCACTTCTTCTTGGTGCACTTTTAAGTCTTCGTGTCTTAGTGGGCCAAAGCATTCATCAATAACAACTCTTTCAAAACCCCATATACACTTGTTTGTAATGGATGTTGGTTGAGTTCTTTAAAAGTCCGTATCAAAGCAGGGGGATGCCGAAACAAGTTCGGCAGGACAGGTGGGAGGTGTTGTTGAATAGCAGCCAGTCTGATCAGGTAAGCGACAGGTAAATTTTTTTAAAAACCCATAGGCGACACCTAACAACTTAATCATTCAACTAATCAACCATTCAACTTTTCAACTTCTTTAAAAACCCATGCTCGTTTACAAATCTGTGCAATCCTTATCCAATCCGTGTAATCTGCGATCCAACTTAAAATTAGCGATGCGCTGTAGAGGCGGGTGCCGGCGCATGCTTTTTGGCCGTGCTTAAGGTAAAGCCAATGGTAGTGCCGACGCCCTGCTTGCTGCGTACATGAATGCTGTGGCCGTGGGCTTCGATAATGTGTTTGCTGATGGCCAGGCCCAGCCCGCTGCCGGTTACGTCGCGGCTGCGGCCTTCACCGGTGCGGTAAAAGCGTTCAAAGATGCGTTCCAGGTTTTCCTGTTCAATGCCCATGCCGTCATCGCTGATCTCTACCAGGATGTTTTTGTCATCGGTATTGTACATGCTGGCCATGGTGGTGCCGCCAAACTTGCCGTACTTGATGGCGTTGTCCACCAGGTTGAGCAGCACCTGCCGGATCTTTTCCTTATCGCCATACACGGCCAGCGGCTGTTCGCACCCTTTTTTGATGGAAAAGGTAATGTGCTGCTGTTCGGCCTTCAGCGACAGGCTTTCAAATACTTCCTTCACCAGGTCCTGTATCACAAAGTTTTGTGGGTGCAGTTTCAGTTCACCCCGCTCCAGCTTCGAAATTTCGTCCAGATCCTGCATCAGGTGCACCAGGCGGTCTATGTTGCGGCTGGCTTTTTCCAGAAAGCGCCGGTTGACATCCGGGTTTTCCAGGGCGCCGTCCAGCAGGGTGTCGATAAAGCCCTGAATGGCAAAAACAGGCGTTTTAAATTCGTGCGACAGGTTTTGCAGAAACTCTTTGCGAAAGGTTTCGTTTCGTTTCAGCATTTCAATTTCGCGGCTGCGCTGCTCGGCCCAGGCCTGTACGTCCTGCCGCACTTCGTCTATGCTTTTTTGAGGTAAAATGTATTTATAATACACTTCTTCTTTTTTGCTGGCCTTGGTGCGGTAAATAAACTTATAAATGAGTTTGAGCTTGCGGTAAATAAACCGCTGGATCATAAAGTTGATGAGCAGGTAACTGCCGAAAAAAATCAAGGCCAGGGCTACCAGGGCAATGATCCCGTTTTTTTCCAGCACCCATATGCCCAGGCTGATGGGAACAGCTAAGATCAGGGCGGTGAGGGCCGAGAGTTGCCGCGGTGAAAAGTTTTTTATTTTCAGCATGCCATTTCAAACTTATAGCCTACGCCTTTAACGGTCGTAATGCAATCTACGCCTAGTTTCTGGCGGATCTTGCGGATGTGTACGTCGATGGTGCGGTCGCCCACAATAACGTCGTTCCCCCATACCTGGCTTAAGATTTCATTGCGCAGAAAAACCCGGCCGGGCTTGGTGGCCAGCAGGTACAGGAGTTCAAACTCTTTTTTGGCCAGCACAAAGTCCCTGCCGTTGTAGTGTACCACAAAGCGTTCGGGGTCTATAATCAAACCGTTTACGTCCAGCGCCTTGCTTTCCGTTTTTTTGACGCGGCGCAGCAACGACTGTACCTTGCTGAGAAATACGTTGGGGCTGATGGGCTTGCTGATGTAGTCGTCCGCCCCGGTGGTCAGTCCTTTGATCTGTGTGGCTTCATCGTTCAGGGCGGTTAAAAACATAATAAGGGTTTCTTTGAACTGGGGCTGGGCCCGGAGGATCTCGCACACCTCCACGCCGGTTTTTTTGGGCATCATAATATCCAGTACCACCAGGTCGGGCTGGGTTTGCCGGGCTTTTTCCAGGGCTTCATCTCCATCATGGGCCGTGGTAACCTGGTAGCCTTCTTTAACTAAATTATACTGAAGAATTTCTACAATATCCGGCTCATCGTCTGCTATCAGTATCTTTCTTGCCTGAGTATCCATGGCAGTGCGGTTGTTTGCGGCAAACCTACAGGAAAAAGATTTTTAAGCCCGGAAATACGCTTGTTCTTCATCCAGACTTAATGTAAAATTAATACTTAGACACCTGAAAAAGGCTGGCCTGCAACGAATTCGCACGGCTTTTGGTCTTTATTTTAAGACTTTTATAATCAATCCACATCTTATGGTTCGCCAAGTGGGTATTAAATTTGCACTATGAGACCCATGTTCTCGAAATTAAGATTACTGTTTGTATCTATACTATCCGTTGTATCCTTAAGTACCCTTGCACAAACCAGTGCCGGTAACGGTTGTAAGCCGCCCATCAACCGGCAGTTGTACCACGATTATATTGACCGGGAGCAGAAAGCTGTCCTGAAAGCTGACGGAAAAGCCGACAATTTCCTCCATGCAAGCGAAAATGAAGACATCAACTACCTGGTAACCCAAGCGGTTGTGCAGCGGGTAGACCAGTTGCAGTGTAAAATAGAAACCGACAGCCTTATTTCCGTGCGCATTAAAGTAGCTTACCTGCGGGGGCTGGAAAACATGCTGAAAAACTTTGCGGCCGGTATCCGGGACAAAAGCATGAGCGTGAGCAACTGGCCCGCGGTGCTGGAAGCCTACAATGCCGCCATAGACAAGGATAAAGTGGGCGAAAGCATTGAACCCATTATAGAAAAGAAAGGCTATGAAACTGCCAACCTGCTAGTCAACAGCGGTGCCTTTGAAGAAAATAAAGGTTATAAAGCGGCCCGTTATAGCATGCTGCGCAAGTTTGCCCAGGTGCGTCCGGACCGTATTTTGAATGCCTTGTCCCAGCGCGAAAACACCGACATTCCTTTCCGTGACAGCCTTATTTTGCTGGCGGCCTACAAAGACCCCCGTCAGCTGTACAACTATGCCGCGGCCAACAACCGGTTGGGTTATGCCATCCGCTCCATCAACGATCCCCTGGTAAAAACAGTATCCCGCATGGCTACCAGCGGAGGCAGCGGCCAACTGTACATGCCTTTTCTGGACAATATTTTAAAAGGCCGCCAAACCCTGGAAGAAATTGACAAGGTGAAGGACGACGACGTAAAATACTTTAAGCTGCTGGTAAAAACCCGTATGGACTATATGCAGCGGATACGGGAAAAAGACACTGTTCGGGAACTGGCCGGCCTGACTGAAATGCTGGAGAAAAAAGCCAACAATGTATTTGTAAAGCAAATCAATGCCCTGCACAACGAGTCCGATGCGGTTCGATTTAGAATACTGCACCAACTGAGTGCGCAGGAACTGTATTATGTGGCTGTTTCCAGCGAAAGCGAGATTTATACCTCCAGCTATACCCGCGGTGTATACCCCCTGATCATGCAGAAAATTGGCAACCGGGGCGACTCCCTGCTGATGAGCGTGGGCTTTGACCGCTTTAAGAAGTTTATCAAAATAGGCGCCTCCTTTAATACCCTCAATGACTTTTTAAAGACGTTTCCCCGGCAGGATGACGCCCGTTCTTTAATGATGGCTTTTGTAAACGGCCTGGAAAGGTCGGGTGGCCTGGAAGATGGGGTAGACGTGGCCGACAGCTATGTCAGCATATCGGAAGGCAATAAGGAGCTGGCCAAATTTGTGCTGGAGCTGACCCGGCAGAACTACGAACGCAACCTGGAGCAGAACAACCACCGGGGTATGGTGATGTACAACCTGTTGTACAAACTGTTTCTTTCGGCGGACTCTACCAACAACATCAACCTTTCTAAGGAGTTTGGCATACCACCGGTTTATAACGTCAGCTTTGAGTCGCTGTCCAAAGAAAACCAGCCGGTCGTGATGCAGGTGTTCTTTTATGGCGATGAGGACGGGCAAGCCAGCTACCAGGGGTTTGTGCGCCAGTTTTCCGGCGCTAACTGGAAGCGGACCATTGACAACAAGCAATGGATCACCATTTCCTCCACCCGGGGCAAGCCGGTCCTGATCTTTGCCAACAAGCCCCTGTCGGAAGAAAACGGCCAGGACGAAGCCGCCCAGCGGGCCATGATTGCCTATATGGACGAAAAAGGACTGGAGCCCGCCATTGTCATTCACCGGGGCCACAGTTATTATGCACCTTACACCATCAAGCATATTAGACCTTCTGCCAAAATCGTGTTTTTGGGTTCCTGCGGTGGTTACCACCTCATCCACGATGTGCTGAGCCATTCTCCGGATGCCCATATCATTGCCTCCAAGCAGATTGGTAAAACCATTATCAACCAGCCGTTCTTTAACCTGTTGATGGAAAAGCTGCGCAATGGTAATAATATAGACTGGATACCGTTCTGGAAAGAGTTTGGTCAGACAGTTACCGATAAAGAAGGCTTTCAGGATTATATACCGCCGCATAAAAACCTGGGTGCCATCTTTATCAAGGCCTACAACCTGCAAATGGGAGAAGCCGCCGCCACAGAAGGATAATATGAAAGGGGAAGGTTACATTTGCGCAGGTATAAACTTTACAACAGGCATTGAGTACAACCACTACCAAAAAATCATTTTTTGATATACAGCTTTTAAAAAGGGTATTGCAGTTTGCACGGCCGTATAAGGGCAGGTTTTACCTGTCGCTGTTCCTGGCCGTTGTGCTGGCGGCTTTTACACCGGTGCGGCCCTTTTTAATTCAGCTAACGGTAGACCGGTACATCACCAACAAACTGGCGGAGCAGATCATCCTGATCACGGTTTTCCAGATTGGATTTTTGATCCTCGAAACAGCCCTGCGCTTTTATTTTTCCTATATCACCACCTGGCTGGGCCAGTCGGTGGTAAAAGATATGCGGGTGACGGTTTATAAAAAAGTATTGGGCCTGAACCTGCGCCAGTTTGATAAAACCCCCATAGGCACCCTCACCACCCGTACCGTAGATGATATTGAACGGATCAACGACATTTTTGCCGATGGATTGATTCCCATTATTGCGGACCTGCTGTCTATTGTGGCGGTGCTGGGCTTTATGTTCTGGACCGACTGGCGGCTCACCCTCATTTGCCTGATTCCATTCCCCATACTGATCATTGCTACCTATTATTTTAAAGAAAGCGTCAATAAATCGTTTCACCGGGTGCGCAATGCGGTTTCCAACCTCAATGCCTTTGTGCAGGAACACCTGGCCGGTATGGCTATTGTGCAGGCTTTTGCCCGGGAAGAAAAGGAATTTCAGAAGTTCCAGGACATCAACAAGGAGCACCGTAATGCCAACATCAAAGCCATTTTTGCCTATTCGGTATTTTTCCCGATCGTGGAAATTGTGCTGGCTTTATCCATGGGTCTTATTGTATGGTGGACCTCCAAAGAAGCCCTGGACCTGAACGTAAGCCAGTACGGCACGGTTACCGCTTTTATCTTATACCTCAACCTGCTGTTCAGGCCCCTGCGCATTATAGCCGATAAGTTTAATGTGCTGCAAATGGGTATTATTGCCAGCGACCGGGTGTTTAAGGTGCTGGATAATGAGGACTATATCAAGGAAGAAGGGCAGTTAGTACCGCAAAAAGTTGAGGGAAAGATTGACTTTGAACACGTTACTTTCGGCTATAACGAGGAGCATGCGGTTTTGAAAGATGTGTCTTTTTCCGTACAGCCGGGCCAAACGGTAGCGATTGTAGGGCATACCGGCAGCGGCAAAAGCACCATCATCAGCCTGCTGAACCGCCTGTACCAAATCAACCAGGGTGCGATCAAAATAGATGATGTGCCCATTGAGCAATACCAGCTGGACGCCCTGCGTAAGCATATTGGCGTGGTGCTGCAGGATGTGTTTCTTTTTTCTGGTTCGGTGCTGGAAAATATTACCCTGCGCAATCCGAATATACCGGAAGAAAGGGTGGTAGAAGCGGCCCGGCTTATTGGTATGCACGACTTTATCATGCAGTTGCCGGGCGGTTACCAGTACAATGTCATGGAGCGGGGCGCTACTTTATCGCTGGGGCAAAGGCAGTTACTTTCTTTTATCCGGGCTTTGTTGTACAACCCTTCCATCCTCATACTGGACGAGGCCACCTCTTCTATCGATACCGAAAGCGAGTGGCTGATTGAAAAAGCCATTCAAAAGCTCATATCCGGCCGTACCTCTATCGTTATTGCCCACCGGTTGTCCACCATCCAGCGGGCCGACCTGATTATTGTGCTGGACCGCGGCGAGATCAAAGAAATGGGCACCCACGCCGAACTGCTGCAAAAGGGCGGCTTTTATAGTAAATTGCACCAAATGCAGTTTGAACACAAAGTAGCTGCGGTGTAACCCTTTCATCATGTCAGCAGAGAATGCCCATAATATGCAGGAATCGCAGCCGGATTATGAAAAGGCTGAGCTGGATGTATTAAGGCTGGCTTTAAAGCGTACTTACCAGGAACGTTTTAAGATGATGACGACTCTGATGAAAATGAATGTCATGTTCAGGCAGGCTAAAATTACCCACAAACCTTTTAAAAGTTCGGGTGAATAATGGATGTATTCGATGCTGAATTACTTAACTTCTGGGCTGCCCTTAATAAAAATAAGGTACATTATATAATGGTAGGCGGGGTGGCAACCAACCTTCATGGCTACCAGCGTACTACCGATGACATTAATGTATGGATAGAAGATACCCTTGAGAACCGGAGACAACTGCGGGTGGCATTTAAGGAGTGTGGTATAGGAGATTTTGAAATGATGGAGCGGCCGCAGTTTGTACCCGGCTGGACCAATTTTTACCTCAATAACGGATTGCAGCTGGACCTGATGGTAGAAATGAAGGGCCTGGAAAACGCTTCGTTTCACGAATGCCTGTAACTGGCCTCCGTCGCCGATATAGAAGGGGTAGAAGTTCCCTTTCTTCATATTAACCACCTTATTGCTAACAAAAAAGCCGTCAACCGGCCTAAAGACCAGCTGGACGTGATGTACCTGGAAAAAATTAAAAAGTTAAAGGAATAAGATAGCAGCACGAACCTCTTTTAAATATAGGTTTTTACCGGTGCCGGCCTTATCTTTGCGCCAAATTTCAGGAACAGTATGATCCCAGGACGTGTTAAATGCTTGTTGGTAGCGGCTTTCAGCCTGTTTACGCTTACTTTTTCTAATATATCTGTAGCTCAGGAGCATCATGAAGGCGAGACCGAGCATGAGCAGCAGCAACATTTGGAAGGTACTGAAAAAGAAGGGGAGCAAAAGTTTGATGCCAATAAAGTGATCTTTGGTCACGTAATGGATGCCCACGAGTTTCACTATTTTTCCTATACAGGCAGCGATGGCCAGGAGCACCATGCCACCCTGCCCCTGCCGGTCATCCTGTATTCTCCGCAAAAAGGCTTTTCCACCTTTATGTCTTCTGCTTTTCACCATGGCCATACCGAGGTGGACGGTTACAAGCTGGTAGGCAACAAGATCGTTCCGGTAGATCCTTCGGTTACCGTTTACGACTTTTCCTTAACCCGCAACGTGGTGCAGATGATCCTTGCTTTAGTCGTATTGGTATTGCTGATGACCTCAGTAGCCAGGCGGTATAAAGACGGCCAGGGTATCAACCGGGCGCCCAAAGGCTTTCAAAATGCCATAGAGCCGGTCATTACTTTTGTACGTGACGAAGTAGCCAGGCCCAACATTGGCCACAAGTACCATAAGTTCATGCCGTTTTTGCTGACGGTTTTCTTCTTTATCCTCATCAACAACCTGTTTGGTTTGATTCCGGGTGCGGCCAACGTAACCGGTAATATTGCCTTTACCGCCGTGCTGGGGGTGATTTCTTTTATTGTGATCAACTTCAATGGCAACAAACACTACTGGGGCCACATCGTGAACCCGCCCGTACCGTTTGGTATCAAGTTCATCATGGTGCCGGTAGAGATACTGTCCATCTTTACTAAGGCGTTTGCCCTCATCATACGTTTGTTCGCCAACATGCTGGCCGGTCACATCATTATCATCTGTTTGATTTCTTTGATCTTTATTTTCAGCAGCATCAGCAAAGTAGCCGGTATTGGTTTCTCCCCGGTTTCCGTAGCTTTTGCCGCCTTTATATATGTTATTGAGGTATTGGTTGCCTTTATCCAGGCCTTCATCTTTACCAACCTGACCGCCGTATTTATTGGCCAGGCCGTAGAGGAAGGACATCATGGCGAGCACGCGCCCGGCCATACGGAAGAAACACTGGCACCAACAGAACCCGTTATTCTTTAATGGCTGATGTATGATGTAGAGATGTGTGATTGAAAAGGAAAATCATACATCTCTACATCAGAAATCATACATAAAACTTTGTTTTCTTTTTAATCATTATATAAAAATTCAAACATGGATTTCTTATTCGTATTGTTGAGTACAGTTCCCTGGGCTAACGCCGGTGGTGCTATTGGTGCTGGTTTGGCGGCTATTGCTGCCGGTATCGGTATCGGTCAGATCGGTAAAGGTGCGGTTGAATCAATTGCCCGCCAGCCGGAAGCTGCCAACGACATCCGTGCAAACATGATCTTAACAGCCGCCTTCATTGAGGGTGTTGCCCTGTTTGCCGTTATTGCCGGTATCCTGGCGATGTTCGTATAAGCTCAACTAAAAAGCAAGCTGCATCCAAAGCACAGGGCGGCGGATGCAGTTTTTTAAAAACCCATATGGGTTTTAAAAAGACAAAATGTAAAAGGCAAAATGAAAAATAGCTTTTGCATTTTGATGGTTCTTTAAAAAGAAAAAAAGATTGAGGGTAACCAACACCGGAGCTTTGATGGAGCTGCTGTTGCGTCGCACTCTTGTACACTAACAATACGATTCATCAAGCTGGAGGTTCCGCTTTTTGAATTTTTACTTTTAAATTTTGAATTAATCATCATATGGAATTATTAACTCCCTCGTTAGGTTTGTTGTTCTGGACGCTGCTGGCGTTTTTGATTGTATTTTTTGTACTGAAAAAGTTTGCCTGGGGACCCATCTTAAGTTCGCTGAACCAAAGAGAAAAAACCATTGCGGATTCTTTGGAAAGTGCCCAGCGGGTAAAAGCGGAAATGGCGCAGCTGAAAAACGAGAACGAAGAGCTGATGGCCCGTGCCCGTGAAGAAAGAAGTGCCCTGCTGAAAGAAGCCAAGGAAACGAAAGACCGCATCATTAGCGAAGCCCGTGAGCAAGCCAAGGTAGAGTCGTCTAAAATTATTGCTGAAGCCCAGCAGGCTATCAATGCCCAGAAAATGGCTGCCCTGACCGAAGTAAAAAACCAGGTAGGTAAGCTGGTGATTGAAGTAACTGAAAAAGTGCTGCGTAAAGAGCTGAGCACACCGCAGGCCCAGGAAGCACACATTAAAGATTTAGTTGAAGAAGTAAAACTGAATTAATTTGAAAATATGAGAATTTGAAAATTTGAAAATGGCTTTGAAGGAAAGTGTTTTCAAATGTTTCAAATTCCTTTTAATGTAAAATGAATAGTTTAATGTAATCAACAAAGTGCATTTTCTTTCATTTTCAAATTTTCAAATTCACCCCTTTTCAAATTGAAAAAATGCCCAATCCACGTTTAGCATCACGATACGCAAAGTCTTTGATAGATATATCCCTGGAGCAAGGCCAGCTGGAGACGGTTTATAAGGATATGTTGTTGCTGCAGGAGATCGTTAAAGGCAACCGAGATTTTTTAAACCTGTTGCGCAGCCCGGTTGTAAAAGGCGAAACCAAAAATAAAATCATTGATGCCATTACTGCAGGCCGTGTTTCTGCTTTAACTGCTTCTTTCAATAAACTGCTGGTGAATAAGGGTCGTGAGTCGGATCTGCCCGAAATCATTACCGCGTTTATCAAGCAGTACAAAGAGCACAAGAATATTCATGTGGTGAAGCTGACAACAGCAGCGCCGGTAAGCGAATCTCTTAAAAATGCCATAGTGGAGCAGATCCGCAAAACCAGCCATATGCAAAATATTGAACTGGAATCTTCCGTTGATGAAAAACTGATTGGTGGCTTTACCCTGCAGGCGGGTGACCAGCTGGTAGATGCCAGCATTGCCTACGACCTGAAGCAGATTGCCAAGCAGTTTGACAACAACGACTATATCTATCAGGTACGATAATATTTTTTCTTTTTTATTTTTTACCCGGTTAAGCTTTTAACCGGGTTTTTTATTTTATACATTTGAAAACTATTTGATATCCAATAGTCAAAAACCGTATCCCGATCCAACCCCTGATGAAAAACATAGTTGTTTTTGCCATACTCTGTATGGCCTTTTTAACGCCCCGTTATAGCACAGCGCAAATACAGCGTTGCCACACATTTGAAAGCAGCCAGGACTTCAGGCTTAAAAATCCCAATGCAGAAACGGACGCCCAGTTTGAAAGCTGGCTGACTAAAAAGCTGACTGTCAAAAGCCTGACCACTGCCCGTACTTTGGCTACCACTTACACTATTCCGGTTATTTTCCATATTGTGCATAATGGCGAGGCGGTCGGCACGGGCTCTAACCTCAGCGCCGCCAGAATAAAGCAGCAGCTGGACCAGCTGAACCGCGATTTTGCCAACCAGTCCGGCAGTTCATATGCCGTGGCCGCCAATATGGATATTCAGTTTTGCCTGGCCGTAGTAGGTAAAGATGGTAAGGCATTGGCCGAACCGGGCATAGAAAGAATTAACCGGAATAGCAAAGGCTGGTTGGCGCCACCCTATGACGCCAGTACCAGTGATAGTTATGTGGATGAAGTGATTATGCCGCAAACCATTTGGGACCCGTACCAGTATCTTAATATATGGGTGCTGCACATTGATGAAACCTACCTGATTGGAAAAGCCACCTTTCCGTCCTCCAGCCTGCCGGGCACCTTTACCAATGAAACCGATACCCATGCTGGTGTAATGGTACATTATAAATCAGTAGGCAGTGTTTCCAGTCCCGGTGGCTTTGGCTCCAGCTATGGTTTGGGACGTACCCTTACCCATGAAATGGGGCATGCCTTTGGGCTGCGGCACATTTGGGGTGATGCTGCCTGCGGTACGGATTATTGTAATGATACGCCGCCTCAGAAAGAAGAAACGGTGGGCTGTCCGGCTGCGGGCGAATTAAATGGATGTTCGCCTTTAGTGCCCAAAATGTTTGAAAACTATATGGACTACACCAGCGATAATTGTGTGAACACCTTTACGACCGACCAGAAAAGCCGTATGCTGGCCGTAGTGCAAAACAGTCCCAGGCGAAAAGAGCTGATCCAGTCCGCCACTTGTACCATACCCGGTGCCAATACGGTGCGGTTTGGCCAGGTGTACCGGGCGGTAACGGAAGATGCCACTACTACAGCAGTCTGCCCCCGGTACCGGGATGTGGTGGTGCCGCTGAATGTGTACGGAGCCGCTACGGATGAAGCCACCATTAACTTTAGCAATAGCGGTACGGCTACCGAAGGCGTCGATTATACTATCATCCCATCCACTGTAATGTTTACGAAAGATGACGCCAGTGCAAAGTCTATTACCATTCGCATCTTCGATGACGCAGCGGTGGAGGCGCCGGAAACCATCGTCTTAAATTACACCATTGAAGGAACTGGGGTTACGGCCGGTTTGGGAGCGCAAACTTTTACCCTCGATATTTCCGACAACGACAGGGAACTGGTCATCAATGCCGCCGCCGCTTATCCGTTGCTCAACGAAAACTTCGGAACCAGCGGGGGTACCTGGCCGGCAGGATGGAGCTGGGGATCTTTTATTAACCCGGCGGGTAAAAATCAATGGGTGGTCAGCTCCAATGGTGGTACCAACTTTAGCGGTCAAAGTGCCCATATTACCAATGATGTTACTACCCGGCCCAATCGCTTTGATCCGGCCAGTGCATCGGATGTTTTACTCATTTCAAAGCCGATCAGTGCCCAGGGTTACTCCGGTTTGCAGCTTTCTTTTCAGTTCAAGTGCAATGGTCAATATGTCAGCAGCGCTCAATATGCCTATGGCACGCTCATGTATTCAACCGATGGCTATTATTTTGATTACCTGACCGACCCGGAGGGCTATATTTATCTTTTACAGGGGTATCCCAATGCTGTTATTGCCAATGGTATTGAACTGCCGGCTGTATTGAACAACACCACCTTTTATTTAGGCTTCCGGTGGCTGAATAAAAACGCCACAGCTGCCGATCCGGGTTTAACCATAGACGATGTAAAAATTACCGGAACCGCTACCCTGGTAGAAAGCCGTGCCGGCCAAACCGGCTCTGAAACCATCATGGCCGGTCAGGACGTATATATCACCAATACTACGGCTGATGCGGTGATTGCCCGGATTCGCAATGCCTCCCGCAACCTGGATTGTATTTCCGCAACCGTAGCCCAGGCCGGCAACGGTACCGTAGCAGTTAACACCACGATGGGCTCTTTTACCAGAACCCAAAAAGTAATACAAATAAGCCCGGCCCAACCCGATGCTACCACTTCATACGACCTTACCTTGTATTTTACAGAGGCGGAACTGGCGGCCTGGGGTGTCAATAAAGACAAGCTGAAGATTTTAAAAGTAAAAGATGGTGCCGACCTGAGTAAAACCCTTACCAGCGCCCATGCCGAAGTAGTATCACCTACGGCGGTAGAGGTGAATACAGCCGGAGGCTACATTGCTTATACCGGCCATTTTACCGGTTTCTCGCAGTTTATGCTGGTGTCGCCCAACTTTGTGTTGCCGGTACAGTGGATCACTTTTGAGGCCCGTCCTGCTGAAAGCCACATTGACCTGGCCTGGAAAACCGGCGCCGAAAAAGACAACAAAGGTTTTGCAGTGGAAAGAAGCCTGGATGGCCATCGCTTTGCTGCCATTGGTTGGGTCGATGCGGGGACCACTTCTTCAAAACCCCATAGTTACACTTTTGCGGATCACCAGGTGGTGCCCCACACTACTTATTACTACCGGTTAAAGCAGGTGGACAACAATGGTGCTTATGAATATTCCGGAGTAAGGCAGGCCCGTATAGCCGGTTCGGGGATCACTTTGAAAGTAGTGCCCAACCCTGTGCAGGATTGGCTGAAAATGCACCTGAGCGGTGTTAAGGCGCCGGCCGACATGCAACTGGTGGATGCCCGGGGCCAAGTGGTGGGTAGATGGAAGAACGTTAACACCACAGCCCAGGTCTTTGAAATACCCATGCAGCACCTGCCATCCGGCATTTATTCGTTGGTGGTGGTATGGCCGGAGGGAATCCGGACCCAAAAAGTGATTAAACAATAATTTAAGACTATATGGGCTTTTTAAGGACAGAATCTTTCTGTCCTTTTTTGTTTTACAGCCATATTGACCTACTTTTGCAGCCTCAAAAACAGTGTTTTAAAAGACTGTGCTAAAAGAAACATTCTAAACATTTTATATGGCAGAAATAAAACCAGATGAAATAAGTGCGATACTGCGCCAGCAGTTAAGCAACTTCAATGCAAGTGCTGATCTGGAAGAAGTAGGGACCGTATTACAGATAGGCGATGGT
>JAEWAC010000363.1 GCA_023391895.1 Bacteroidota bacterium | reverse complement strand
ACCAGGATCTCACCGGCCCGCTCGGTAACCAGCAAGCGGCCATCGGGCAGCCAGGCCATTCCCCATGGGTTTTTTAAACTATCATAGAGCTTTTGCGGTGTAACGGCCAGCTTGGCGGTATTGCTGGCGGTATCGGCAGCCGCCCCCTTTGACCCGTTGGCATTTGCATCAGCCTCGGGTGACTGGCAGGAATAAATAGAAAGTGATAAAAGAACACAACTGAGCGTATTTCGCAACCGCTTTCCTGTTGAATGATTTACCTGGTAATTCATGTATGTAAGGTTGTTTTTAAAGTTTGAATGATAAATATCGTAAACAAATGCAAAACAGCCGGCATTATAGTTTCAATAATTCATGCAGCAGCTTTGTTGACTTTCGTGTCATTGAGGCATGAAACGGCTGGTTTTACTTTTCCTGGTCGTTGCCTGCTTGCAGGCTTCCGGTCAACACGCTCAAAGATGGCATGTTTTAATGCAAGTGCAACCGGAGCTGACCTTTCATCAAAACCAATACTCTTTCCGGTGGAAAGAAAAATACACCTGCACCACCTTCAATATGGGTTTGGGTGCCGGGGTACAATTTGCCTTATCCGATCGTTTGTTTACCGAAGGGGGCATCAGCATTATTTCCAGGAGGCTGAATACATTGGCGTTCCTGGACCAGGCCCGCCTGCCCTTTCCTTATTATGACTCTACCAAAATATTGATTGGCACGCAATACATTCTGCTGCGGACCCTGGAATGGCCCCTTCACCTCGGCTACCACTTTTTCAAAACCCCATATAGCAGCTTTATGTTAAAGGCAGGCATAACACCTCAATACCTGATGAACAGTTATTACCATGTAGCCCGTAAATACCGTGCTGATTACCGGAAAGCGTACTGGCAAGGCTATAGTGTCAATGCCGCCCTTGGCTATGAGCAAAAGCTGACTTCCCGTTATACGTTTTTCAGTCAACTTTCCTATGCACTCAAAAATACCGTCAAAGAAGATCCTTACCTGTTTAGCCAGGATGAAAGAACCATTGCCTTACCGCATACATTCCTGCGGCTGCAAATGGGCATCAAGATGGGTTTTGAAGAATTTGCTCATCAGCCGATCTGCAAAAAGCTTTTGATCTGATGGATCACCATCCCCGGAAACAGACCGAGCCAGAACAGCATCAGCACCAGTACCACCAGCGTAGTATAAGTAGTGGTATAAAAGAAAGGATGTAGTATTCTTTCTCTGGGTCCTGCAGCGGGCGCTTCTGCAAACAACACAGTGATCACCCGCAGGTAATAATAAATGCCAATGACACTGGTCAATACCAGTACAATCACCGGCACCCACAATTGCTGTTGCACGCCGGAGGTCAGCACCATAAACTTGCCGATAAAGCCCGCCGTCAGCGGAATGCCGGCCAGCGACAGCATAGCCACAATCAACACGGTTGCCATTACAGGGTTGCGCCAGAATAAGCCGCGGTAAAAGTCCAGCTGCTCGGCATCCCTTTGACGTGTAGACAATAAGGTTACTATACCAAAAGCAGCCAGGATGGTAATGGAATACGCCAGCAGGTAAAATACGGAAGCTTCTATGCCCCCTTCATTGCCCGGCAAAAAAGCCACCAGCAAATAACCAAAGTGGGCAATAGAAGAATACGCCAGCAAGCGCTTAATGTTTTGCTGCTGCAGGGCCAGCAGATTGCCGACGATCATGGAAACCACGGCCACCACGGCAAAAATGAGAAACGCCAAGGAATAAGTTTGCAGTTGCACGTCCTGCGCAAAACGAAGCAAAACGGCAAAGACACCAATTTTAGATACGCTGGCAATAAAGGCTGTAACCGGTGCAGGTGCTCCCTGGTACACATCGGCCGCCCAAAGATGAAAAGGCACCAGCGCCAGTTTAAAACCAATGGCCACCACCATCAGTCCAATACCAGTGATAAACAAAGGCGTGACAGCCGTACTAAGGTGTTGTGCAATGACGCCAAATTCCATACTGCCGGTTTCCATATAAATCAAAGCCATACCAAATAACAGGAAAGCCGATGACAAAGCCGCCAGTACCAGGTATTTAATCCCGGCTTCCACTGCATGGTTGCGGTTGCGCAAATAAGCGATCAAAGCATACAAGCTCACACTCAACAACTCCAATCCTATGAAAAGGGAAATAAAATGACGACTGATGGTGAGTACGGCAGCACCCAGCGTACTGAGAAAAAGCAGGATGTAGTATTCCTTGGGATTTTCTTCCCGCTCTTCAAAATAGATGAACGACAGCAGGCCCACAATCAAAACGGCAAAAACAATCAGACCTGTAAACAGCGCCCCAAAGCCATCTACGACAAATAAAGGTGCCACCACCACCGGCAGAGTATCACGTACATACCACATGGCCAGAATAACGCTACACATCATGACAAAACCCGTTACCTGTATCACTGTATGGCTTTGTTTAAACGCAATCAGTAAAATAACCACAATAGAGGCCGCGGCCAACACCATAAAGGGAAGCAGCGCATAAAACTGAGCTTCGTTCATAGCAAATATTTTAGTGAAAAAGCTTTAAAAACCCATATAGCACCTAGCGCCAGGCCACGGCTATTTTATTGCCGGTTACCTGCTCCACCACGCTCCGGGTCATGTCCAAAACCGGCTGCGGATACAAACCCAACAGCACTATACCAATGCCCAGGGCCGCCATAATTAGTCCTTCTCGCCGGCTTAAATCCGGTACCGGTTCCTCTGCAACGGAGGGTCCCAAAAACACCTTTTGCATCAGCCGCAGCGAGTATAAGGCAGAAAATACCAGGCCCAGCGTAGCCAATACCGTATAGGTGGCATGGGCCGGAAAAGCGCCCATCAGGATCAAAAATTCAGCTATAAAGTTGCCCAGGGCCGGCAGCCCCAGTGAAGCCATGGTGAACAGCATCGCCACACCGCCCATACCGGGCATAGCGGTCCACAGGCCGCCCATCCGGTTGATGTCCCGGGTATGCAGCCGCTCCTTCAGCATGCCGGCCATCACAAACAAAGCCCCGGTGCTGATGCCATGGGCTATCAATTGTATCACCACGCCTTGCAGCGCCATTTCCCGAAATGAAAAAATGCCCAGCATCACAAAACCCATGTGGCTCACCGAAGTATAAGCAATCAGCCGTTTGAGATCGGTTTGCGCATACGCCAGGAAAGCACCGTACAATATGCCTACAACCCCCAGCAGCATGGCCCAGCTGGCAATAGTAGCAGCGGCCTGAGGAAACAAGGGCAGCACAAAACGAATCATACCGTACGCGCCCGTTTTTAATAGCAAACCGGCCAGTATCAGACTGCCTGCCGTTGGCGCTTCGCTATGAGCATCGGGCAGCCAGTTATGAAATGGTACAACCGGCAGTTTGACTGCAAAGGCAATTAAAAAACCCAGCATGATCCAGCGGGCGGTAGCGGGTTGTATAGAGGTGTTTAGCAAATTGAAATAATCAAATGTGTAAGCACCGGTCTGGTTGCCGTGTACAAAATACAAAGCCAGGATCGCCACCAGCATCAGCAAACCACCAGCCTGGGTGAAAATAAAAAACTTGAAAGCTGCATAGCGGCGGTTGGTATCGCCCCAGAGCGAGATGAGGAAGTACATGGGAATCAGCATCACTTCCCAGAAAACATAAAACAGGAAAAGATCCAGTGCCACAAACACACCAGCAATGCCGGCCAGTGTCCACAGCAGGTTGAAGAAATAAAAGCCGGTCCGTTCCCTTATCTCGTTCCACGAACAAAGCACGGCCAGTGTACCCAGGAAAAACGTCAGCCACAGCAAAATAACACTGAGGCCGTCCAGCGCCAGGTGAAAGGAAATACCAAAAGCCGGTATCCACGATTGTTGGTAGTGGATCATCCAGTCGTCGCCTGCGGCCGCACCACTGTGCTGCAGCCACAAATAACTGATCAAAACCCAATCCACGCCTACAGCCACGAGCGCTATCCATTTGGCCAAAGTGGGATTAGTACGTGCTACCAGCCAGCAAATCATGCCGCCCGCCAGCAAAATGCTTATCATCAGTACCAGTATCATAACAATATTTCTAAGGTTAAGATGAACAGAATACCAACTACCACACCGGCCACATACCAGCGCAAAGAACCGTTTTGGGAAACCGAAAACAACCGGTTGAAAAAGCGGCTGCCGCTGGCAATGCCGGTATACAGGCTATCAATGACATCCCCTTTATTGATGCGGGTAATAAAAAGAAAGGGTTTTACAAACAGCCCGTTGTACAAATCGTCAAATGCCCATCCTCTCAGCAAAAACTCCCGGACCTGCATCATGGCTACGCTGTTTTTCCATTGCGCCAGTATATGGAGATTTTTGTAGTACAGCACATAACCAACGTATACACCCAAAAGCGTAATCACAATTGCTATGACCTGGAACATCCATTCGGCCGGCAGTGCTGACTGCAATACCGTGGTGGGCAAAAACCGCTGAGCCAGGTCCGAAAAAAGCGTCAGGTGGATCCAGTTGTGCGGCCATTCCACCCACCCCGCTCCTATACTTAATACTGCCAGGATGATCAGCGGAACCGTCATCAACCGGCCGGGCTGTTCGCTGATGGGTGTTTTCAGCTCACCCCAAAACGTTACCAGCATCAGCCGGGTGGTATAAAAAGCAGTAATGAGGGCACCAGTCATGGCCGCCAGCCAAAAAACGGGATGGCCATTTTCGGCACTCCAGGCATACCACAAGATCTGGTCTTTGCTGAAAAAGCCGGCCGTCACCAGGGGCAAAGCCGCCAGGGCTGCCGTACCGGCTAAAAAGGTCCAGAAGACCACCGGCATGCGGTCTTTTAAACCACCCATTCGGAAAATATTGTGCTCATGGTGCAGGGCTTCAATTACCACACCCGCGGCCAGGAAAAGCAGGGCTTTGAAAAAAGCATGGGTCACAAAATGAAAGATGGCCGCACTCCAGGCGCCCACACCCAAAGCCAGGAACATATAACCAATCTGGCTGATGGTAGAATACGCCAGGATGCGTTTGATGTCGGTTTGGACTATAGCGCTGGTGCCGGCCACCAGTAACGTAAGGGCACCTACAATAGCAGTAATGTCCATGGCAACCGGCGATAATTGAAACACCACATGCATGCGGGCGATCAGGTACACTCCGGCCGTAACCATGGTTGCTGCATGGATCAGGGCACTGACCGGCGAGGGACCGGCCATGGCATCGGGCAACCAGGTTTGCAGCGGCAGTTGGGCCGACTTACCCATGCCACCCGCCAGCAACAGCAAAGCAATAATGGTGATGGTATTGGCTCCTGTAGCAAAATGGGCTGGGGACTGGTTGAGTATCTCAGGAATGTTGAGGGTGCCCAGTTCTTTAAACAACAGGAACAAGCCAATGGCCATGGCGGTATCCCCAATGCGGGTAATGTAAAAGGCTTTATTGGCGGCACGGCTGTTGGCAGGCGTTTCGTACCAGAAGCCAATTAACAGGTAACTGCACAGACCCACGCCTTCCCAGCCCAGGTATAGTAGCAGTAAATTATCGGCCATGACCAGCAGCAGCATGGAGCAGACAAACAGGTTCATGCTGGCAAAAAAGCGGGCATAATCCCGGTCGTGCCGCATAAAGGCGGTAGAGTAAATATGAATGAGGGCCCCGACAAAAGTGATGATAAAAACAAAAATGAGGGACAGGGCATCCAGACGTAAATTGATGGCGCAGGAAAAACTTTCGGTGGCAATCCATTGCCAGAGGGTTTGGGTATAAGCCCCACCCGCCGGGGGCGACTGAATAAACTTCCAGCCGATCACCAGGGTCAGCAAAGCGGCCGCACAGATAACCCCGGCGCCGATCACTGCAATCAACTGCCGTGACATGCGTTTTCCGCCAAATGCCAACAGCAAAAAACCTAATAACGGCAAAGCAGGGATCAGGGCCAGTAATTGGTTCATATGTTTTGATTTGCAGGATTCAAAAAATGTTTCAAAAACCCATAGTATTTTTAAGTAGTCACTATTTCTACATCATCTTTCAAAGCCCTGAGCTGGTCTACATCCAGTGTTTTGTGCTGGTGATACGCCTGCAGCACCAGCGCCAGCCCTACCGATACCTCGGCGGCGGCCATCGCCAGGATGAACAAAAACATCACCTGCCCGTCGGGTTGTCCCCACCGCGAGCCAGCGGCTACAAAAGCCAGCCCCGCCGCATTCAGCATGACCTCAACAGAGATCAGGATAAAGATGATATTCTTGCGGGTCATGACGCCCACCAAACCCAGTATAAAAAGCATTGCGGCCACGATCAAAACGGCATGAGCATTAAAAGGCATAGGTGATGGTTATGTGGTTGATGGTATAAAAGCAATTCTTTTGTATTCAGGTTATTTCAGCAGCAGAAAGAATTTAATCTTAGTGCGGCTTTAACTCTTCTGCATTCAGCGGCACAGCGGGTGTTGGAACCGGCACCTCGGTATCTTTAACCACCTGTATCTTTCCGGTACGGTCCACCGGCTGCTCGCCCGGTCCGGTTTCTTGCAAGAACCGGTGCAGGTGCTTTTTCCTGTGCTTGCCGATGTGAGCCGCGCCCACTATACCGGCCATCAGCAGAAAGCCAGCCAGTTCCACGGCAATTACATACTCCCGGTACAGCGACAGGGAAACCTGCTTTACTGCCACGGCTTGCACGTTCATGGAAGCACCGTCACTTCGCAGCAGCAAGGCCACCAGTTCGGCCAGCAGAATTACGGCCAGTACGGCCGGCCCTGCCCATACTTTGGGTTGCAGCCACTGCGCCTCCTGCCGGGCGGCTTCGCCACCGAGATTCAGCATCATCACCACAAAAATCAACAGCACGATAATGGCACCGGCATACAGGATCACTTCCAGCGCTGCTACAAAGGGAGCACCCAGCGATAAAAAAATCAGGGCAACGGCCATAAAAGAAACCACCAGGTATAACAAGGCATGAATGGGCTGGTGCCGGGTGATGACCATGACCGTGGCCGCAATGGCGATAAACGATGATATATAAAACAGAACAGGCATGTTACAAAAGGGTTTGGTCAAACAAGAGGAATGATCTTTCTGGTTCTCATAAGCTAGGGCAATAAACTGCGAACATCTACCGGGGCTTCTTCTGCATCGCCCGTGCCTTTGGCCTTTACGCCAGCCTCCATACCCGCTACTTTGTAAAAGTTGTAACCGGGGTATTTACCCTGGCTGTTGATCAGCAAATCTTCTTTTTCAAACACCAGGTTTTGCCGCTTGTATTCGCCCATTTCAAAATCGGGTATCAGTTGTATGGCATAGGTTGGACAGGCTTCTTCGCAATAACCGCAGAAAATGCATCGGGAAAAGTTGATGCGGAAAAAATCGGGATAGCGCCTGCCATTTTCGTCTTCTGTAGCCTGAAGGGCAATACAGTCTACCGGGCAGGCAGCCGCACAGAGATAACAGCCCACGCAACGTTCTCCGCCATCCGGGTCCTTAGTTAAAACGATCCGGCCGCGCCAGCGTGGATACAGCTTTACCTTTTCATCGGGATATTCAATGGTTACTTTCTTTTTAAACAAGTGCAGAAACGTTAACCATATGGTTCTGATGTGACTGATCATATCATATGTTTTAGTTTTACCTCATCCTCTGGTCCCTCTCCTGAAGGAGAGGGAGGCCGGGCTGTTATTTTCCTTTCAGCATTAGAATTGACACATGGGCTTTTGAACAAATCTGAATCATGTTGTACCAACTATCCACTCTTTCAAAACCCCATATCGGAAAATTGACCGTTGACCGACAGAAAGTCTTTCAAAATCCCTTACTGCTTCTACCAATCCGTGAAATACATTTAAAATCCGTGTAATCCGTGATACAGCCTGTGAGCCCATGAACATCCTCAACCTTCAACTTTTCAACTTCTTCAATAATCCTGTTAATCCCCTCCATCCTTTAATCCGCGGTTCAGCCCTTTAGCCACAAAGCCACTGCGCCGGTTACCAGTAAATTCAGCAACACCAAAGGCAGCAAAATCTTCCAGCCGTACTCTATTAACTGGTCGTACCGGGGCCGGGGCAATGAAGCCCGTAACAGTATAAAGAAAGCGATGAACGTGAATGTTTTGATAAAAAACCACAGCCAGGGCGGCAGGAAAGCAGGTCCCAGCCAGCCGCCGAAAAACAGCGTGGTCATCATAGCCGAAATCAGGGTGATGCCCAAATACTCGCCAATAAAAAACATCCCGAACTTCATCCCGGAATACTCGGCGTGGTAACCGGCAATCAGTTCACTTTCGGCTTCGGGAATGTCAAAAGGCAGGCGGTGGGTTTCGGCTATGCCGGCAATAAAAAACACCAGGGCTCCTACCGGCTGTGTGACAATAAACCACAGGTTACTTTGGGCTGCCACAATATCACTCAGGCGAAAAGATCCGGTCAGCATGACCACGCCCATCAGGCTCAGACCCATGAAAACTTCGTAGGCGATCATTTGCGAAGCACCCCGCAAAGCGCCCAGTAAAGAATATTTGTTGTTGGAAGCCCATCCCCCCAGCACAATACTGTACACTCCAATGGAGGACATGGCCAGGAAAAACAGGATGCCAATATTAAGATCGGCTACTACAATGTTGGGGGCAAACGGAATAATGACAAAACTCATGAGCACACTGGCCACCACAATAGCCGGCGCGGTGATAAAAACCCATTTATCTGCAAATGGCGGTATCCAGTCTTCTTTGAAAAAAAGCTTCAGCGTATCGGCCAGTACAATCAAAATACCCAAGGGGCCAGCCCGATTGGGTCCTAACCGGTCCTGGAAAAGCGCCAGCAGCCTTCTTTCTACCCATATAAGGCCGGCGGCTATATTCAGCAGCACAAACAAAACACCCAGTACAATCCAGACATGTTGCATGACCGTCATGGCAATTTGTTTAAAAGTCCATATTGATTTTTGATGCGCATCCTATAATAGTTCTTCATTTTCGATGGAAGATTCACGATGGTTCACTTTTTCCAGCTTAACCCAACAACCCCAACTCATAGCTTGGGTGCCTTGCAGGCCGGCTGACACCAGCACTACACCTTTCTGTAGTTCGCCTTTGACCTGTACTGGAAAGGTATATGCCGTTCCTTCTGTCAACACTCTTATGGCATCTCCTTCCTGCACACCCAAATGGGCTGCGTCCTGGGACGACAGGGCCATAAAAGGCTGTGGTGAAAGCTGCGCCAGTGCGGTGGTATACTGGCTTAACTCGCCCGAGCCCAATACATGGTACTGTGGCAGCAACAGCCACTTTTGTTGCCGGGGCTTAAAAGCTTCGGGTATGTCTTTGAAAAAGGTGGGTGTAGCGCCGGCTTTATCATGAAACAGCCGTATGCCCGGATCACCGCCACGCAGGGGTCCGCCGGGTTCTTCCTGGTACTTGGTTACGGATTGCACGGAGTTCCAGCCCGGCGCCCAAAAGAAAGGAATGGCCGAGGACGGCGGCAAGCCTTTATATCCTTCCATGGTAAAAGAAAGCGGCGAATCGTTGTCCTGCAGCGGCTTGGGTTCGCTTACACTAAGGTGGGCCAGCATGGCGGTGCGGCCGCTATAGCGGTGGGGCTCCCGGGGTATGCGTTCGCCGTGTATGGTTTCATCATGTCGGGGTGCTACCTGTGAAATACCCTGGAATTGGGGCAGGTCGGCTTCCAGCTTTTCCAGCAACGTGTCGGGGTGCAGTTTATGGCCGTTGCTGGTCTGCAACCGCAGCAACTGCATTTCGCCCAGCCAGCGCCAGCTTTCCTTGATAAATGAATTCGCGGGCATGAATACCTGGTAAAAACGCTGGGCACGGCCTTCATAATTGACCAGCGTACCATCGCCTTCGGCAAAGGTGGCGGCCGGCAGCAGGGCATGTGCTTTTTCGGTTGTTTGGTTGTGCAGCGAGTCCAGCACCATCACTGTTTCGCACTGCCGGAAAAACCGATCGGCCAGTTGAGGTGAAACGCGTTGGTAGAGGTCGTTTTCAATCACCAAAGCCGTTAGCTCGGCCTCGGCCTGTACCCGCCTAACCGCCTGCTCAAAAGGAGGAGCCTGCATCAGTGCCAGCCCCATGCTGTTGCACTCGGGCAAAGCATAGGCTAGTCCGGCCTTTCTTTCAGCTGTATTCAATTCTGCTGCAATATCAAAGGCGGCTTTGATGATGCCTTCGTTAAAGCACGATATGCCGCTAATGATCACCGGGCGTTTGGCATTTCGCAAAGCAGCCGCAATCGCTTTAGCGGTCTGTAAAACCTCCTCGCCGGCACCGGTTACTTCCGGTAAAGTGCCATCTAATTCATGCGCTATGGCAAAGCCCAAACGAGCTATATCATCGGGTGCCAGCCGTTGTTTAAAGGATGCTATTTCATCCAGCGGAGAATCGACTAGGGTTATGTTGGCTAAAAAACCTTTCTCCTCCTGCATCAGTTCTTTAATGGCGGCATCGTACCACTGGGGCAACCGGGCTTGGTGTGCAGCAGCGGTGGCGGCCGTTTTATTCACGGATTGCCGCACAGCCAGCGCCATCATAGGCGCCGTGTTCCAGATGTCTTCGCCCAGGATCAAAACCGCATCGGCCTGTTCTATTTCTTTGAGCGAAACGCTGCGTACATCGCCGGTGCTTAATATATGCACCACTTTCCGGGTCAGGTAAGCTTCGTCTTCGCTCACGCCCTGGTAAAAATTATCTGCACCCACCAGTTGCTGCAAGGCAAAATTGCTTTCCATCGAAGCCCGGGGCGAACCAATACCAATGAGCCGGGATGATGTTAGCGCTGCCCTCAGGTAGCTGGTAAGTTCCAGTTCGTTCACCGCCTCGTTCCTGCGGCCCCGGATCAGGGGTTGACGAATGCGGTTTACACTGTTGACAAACTCATATCCAAAGCGGCCCCGGTCGCACAAAAAATAGCCATTGACGTCGCCATTGTAGCGGTTCAGCATGCATCGTACTTCGCCGTAGCGTTCACCGGCAATGGTGTTACAGCCCACACTGCAATGCTGACAAATGGAAGGCGCCATGGTCAGGTCCCATTTGCGGGTATAATGTTCTTTCAGCGTTTTATCGGTAAACACACCGGTAGGACACACCTCTGCCAGGTTGCCGCTGAACGGGCTTTGCAGCACCCCGTCTTTTTCCCGTCCGAAATACACATGGTTGTGGGCAGCAAACACGTTGAGGTCTTCCCCACCCGCATAATCGTGGTAGTAGCGTACACAACGATAACACTGAATGCAGCGGTTCATTTCGTGGTGAATGAGCGGACCCAGGTACTGATTGCGGTAGGTGCGTTTTTTAAAACGGTAGCGCCGGTAATCGTGCCCGGTCATTACCGTCATATCCTGCAGGTGACAACTGCCGCCCTCATCACAGACCGGGCAGTCGTGCGGGTGGTTGGTCATCAGCCATTCAATCACCTGCTCGCGGAAGGCTTTCGCCACTTTATCCTCCACCGACAGTCGCAGACCTTCTTTTACTTCTTCCATACAACTCATCACCAGACGACCCTGCACATCGTTTTCATCGCGAAACACTTTTACGGCACATTGCCGGCAGGCGCCTACGCTGCCCAGGGCCGGATGCCAGCAGAAATAAGGCAGGTCTTTACCCAGGGCCAGGCAAGCTTCCAAGAGGTTTTTTCCCGCTTTGACCTCATAGGGTTTGTTATCGATATAAATATGGGGCATTGGGTTTTTGATTATATTTTGCAGTATGGGTTTTTGAAGCTTTATGTTACTGTCCTTCCAATCACATCAGAAGACGCCTTGGTGCACATTAAGCCGGGCCAAAACACTTTCCAGGTCCATTACATTCCAGTGCTCGACAACTTTTCCCTGGCTCAACCGCACAATGTCAATTACATCTATTTCCACTGTTTGATGCGAAGCAGGCACCCCCATAAAGCTGCCTTCGTGCGTACCATGAAATAATTTATGCGTCACCACTTTATCGCCTTCTGCCAGCATATCCAAAATCTCTACACTCAAATCCGGAAAAGCCGGCCTTAATACTTCATTGAAGAAATACAAAACACCTTCAGGGCCTTTGGGAACCCCCGGGGGAGCGGAATGGTTGATAAAATGAGGGGCAATAATTTCCTGATATGCCTGTACATCACCTTGTTCAATAAACGCTTTATTGAAACGGGTTACAATGGCTTTATTTTTTTCCTGCAGGGTCATAACGCTTCGTTTTAAGGTGACGTAAACTGTTTGTCAGACGGCCAGGGTAGTGGCAGACGTCCTTGTACTTTCCGTGACCGGATGGTAAGGACACCTTCCTTCCAGAATGTGCCGCTCAAAATCATCCAGAAAATATTTCAGTGCACTTTGCAGGGGCTCCATGGCACCCGGTGCCAGTGCACAAAAGGTATTACCGGGTCCCAGTAGTTTGGTATGCAGCTGCAGCAACTCCAGGTCTTCCGCCCGCCCGCTGCCCTTTTCAATGCTCAGCAGGGTTTTTTCCACCCACGGCAACCCTTCGCGGCAGGGGGTGCACCAGCCACAACTTTCCTGTGCAAAAAAATGCTGCAGGTTATGCACAAAACCTACCGGGCAGGTGGCATCGTCCATGACAATCATGGTACCTGTTCCCAGGCGGCTACCGGCTGCCGCCACCGATTTAAAGTCCAGTTGCAGGTCCATATGATCGGGTGTTAAAAAATCGGTAGAAGCACCGCCGGGCAGTATGCCGCGCATCTGGTAGCCCTCCTTCATGCCGCCGGCCTGTTCTTCAAGCAGTTCGCGCAGGGTAATGCCCATCGGCAGTTCCCAGGCACCGGGTCGCTTCACCCTTCCGCTGACGCCATAGATTTTGGTTCCGCCGTCTTCACTCCGGCTCAGGCCTTTAAACCAGTCCGGTCCGTTGTTGATGATATGGGGAATGCAACAAAAGGTTTCTACGTTATTGACAATGGTAGGCTTGCCAAACAACCCGCTCACCTGCGGAAAAGGTGGCTTGGCACGCGGGGTGGCCCGCTTTCCTTCCAGGGCATTGAGCAAAGCCGTTTCTTCTCCACACATGTAACGTCCCACACCGGTGTGCAGGTGCATCTCCAAACTCCACCCGCTACCCAAAATATTCTGGCCCAGGTAACCGGCAGCATAAGCTTCGGCTATGCTCTGGCGCAGCAGTTGGGCCGCTTTTCGGTAAGCCCAGCGTAAAAACACATAAGAAATGTCAGCCTGTATGGCATAGGCGGAGATGATCATGCCCTCGATCAACTGGTGCGGGTTGCCCTCCAGCAGCAGGCGGTCTTTAAAGGTGCCGGGTTCCATTTCATCGGCATTGGCAATAAGGTATTTCGGTCGCGGGGCATCGGCGCCCATGGGTACAAAGCTCCACTTCATACCGGTATTAAAACCAGCGCCACCGCGACCTTTAAGGTTGCTGTCCTGCACCATTTTTTGCACTTCCTGCGGGGTCATGCTTTGCAGCACTTTTCGCAAACCGGCATAGCCCCCTACCTGCTCGTACTCTTTTAAGGTGAGCGGCGGACGATCGGCGTGAATATGTTGGGTCAATGGTCGTTCCAAAGTGATGGGTTTTTAAAGAAATAATGGGTTAGTCGTTCGTTATAATCAGGTATACTTATTTAAGATGTTTTGAATGTCGGCTTCTGTTACATGCCGGTACAAGTCTTCATCTACCATCAGGGCCGGTGCGCCGTCGCAGCAGCCCAGGCATACATTCGGCAGCAGCGTAAAGCGCTGGTCAGGTGTGGTTTCTCCAAACCTGATGTGCAACTGCTGCTGCAAGGTCTCGTACAGCTTTTGGTAACCCATCACATAACAGCTGATGCTGTCACACAGCAGGATCACATGGCGGCCTACCGGTTTGCGGAAAATAAGGTTGTAAAAAGTAGCCACACTGTCCACTTCGGCCGGGCTCATCTCCAGGTAAGCGGCAATGGTTTCCACGCTTTCATCACTGATCCAGCCGCGTTGCTGCTGCACGATTTTCAACGCCTCGATCACGGCCGCTTTTTTATAAGGCACCAGTTCAACTTCGTGGTCAATGGCTATTTTTTCTGTTTCAGTCAGCATAGTATTTTTATTAAACCAACTTTTTTAAGCCTGGAAGGATTAAACATCTTAACCCTTTTATCATGTTTGTTTTTCCAAAAACTGGAGCACCGCTGCATTGAAAGCCGGCGGATTATCCATTTCCATTTCATGCGAGGCGTCCGGAATAACAACTCTCTCCCCGTGCGACAGCAGGTTTTCCAGTCTTGCTGCAATGGCCAGCAAAATAGCAGGACTGCTTTCCCCGGTGATCAATAAGGTTGGTGCTTGCACCTTTTTAATATCGGATGGGGATATAAAAGGGTGAAGCAGGAAAATGGTCTTAGGTGTAATAAGACCTCTCAACTCCTGCACATTTTCCATGATCTGCTGCTGTACCTCGGGGGACATTTTATCATAAAAGTTTTCATCCCCCATGATGCCATCCAGAAAGATTTGAATGGCTTTTAAATCATTGCCATTTTCAAAGGCCTGTGCGGAAGAAAGAATCGTATTAACTTCAAAATCAAACAGCAGCCGGTTTCCTTCCAATGTATGGGTCAGCAAGGATGTCACCGGCGGTTCGCCCAGCATCAGGCTTTTTACCAGTTCCGGATGTTCCATAGCCGTTAGTAATGAAGTGTAGGCGCCATATGAATGGCCCAGCAAATGCACAGGTCCTATATCCAAAGCACGAATAAAAGCAGCCAGGTCCGCGGCATGTACAGCAACAGTATAGCCAACAGCATCATCTGTGTCCTGGTTGGGATAAGCATACCGCCGGCTGTAGGCAATGACCCGGTACTTTTCCGCAAAAGGCTCCATCTGGCCTTCCCACATCCGGTAGTCGCTTAAGCCACCATGCACTAACACAACTGGCTCTCCCCGGCCCTGCTCTATATAATGGAGCTGGGTGCCGTTGACGCTTATTTGTTTTATTTCTATGGACTTTACTTCCTCCATCTATGTTGTTCTACTTTTATATCAGTTCAGAACATTTACCGACGCATTGCTTTAAATTTTCCAACTTCAGCAAAATGTTCAAAACCCCATATCCATTAGCAATTCCTCATTTTACATTTTTACTTTTTCATTTTCATTTACCGGTCAATATCCGCCAGCACAAAATCCATGGCGCCCAGTATGGACAACAAGTCCGCTACCGTATACCCTTTGCTGATGTACGGCAGCATCTGCATATGCGGAAATGATGGGGTGCGTATCCGAACCCGGTAAGGCGATGTATTGCCATCGCTGGTCAGGTAATAGCTGTTGGCACCTTTGGTAGCTTCAATGCAGCTCATGGCTTCACCAGCAGGAATAACGGGTCCCCAGCTGACATTTAAAAAATGCGTGATTAGCGTTTCAATGTCCTGCATAGTGTATTTTTTAAGCGGCGGCGTGGTCAGCGGATGGTCGGCCTTGTAACTGCCTTCCGGCATGTGGTTCAGGCACTGCTCAAT
>JAEWAC010000338.1 GCA_023391895.1 Bacteroidota bacterium | reverse complement strand
CATGTACATTGATTTTTTCACTGGGCCGACGAAGCCAGTTACAAGCCACGTTATTTTTTATAGTAAGTATATTGTTTTCAACCGTGGTGGCAATATTCGGTATCAGGTGAGTGCCGGCTTCAACTGTAACGGATTCTATTGTATCCTGGGTTAGTATAAGGTTGATATTGTCATTTAGAATGATTTGACTGAAAGGAGCCGCAGGACGCTGAACCTGTACTATGGTTCCAGCCTTTTCAAAGCAGCCCGACTTTTGGCAGCCTGTCATCAATAGAACCGTGACCATTACATAAAAAAACAAAATAAGTGGATTCATTTTCCTGGATTATTTGATGGTGTACCCCAATCCTAAGCCAATATGGTCGGCCTGTCCCATATGAGTTTTCATGAGAAACTGGGCAATCAGCTTGGGAGAAAACTGGTAGCGAAGCCCCAGGTTTTGAAATAACAGCGGCGCCATGTCCTGGTTAAACACGTAAGCACCCAACTGCAGGGGCACCGACAACCGGCCAAAGTTGTGTTCATATGCAGCATAAACGCCTGCCTGCAATTTGTTGTTCTTTCTTTTGCTGGAGGGAATACCATCAGGATGTACCTCCAGCGAGCGATCATAAAATAAGATGAGCCCAGCCCCATATTGATTATTGGATGCCGTATGCTTGGTTACTTCTGTCTGTAGGGTATTCACCAAATAACGTTTGCTTTCCACCCACGGCGCTTGCTTGGGGCCGGCTGTAGCAAAAATGCGGTAAGACAGTTTTGGTGTTTTAGCTGGTTCTGACGTGTTATGCTTCATGGCGGGGGCTCTGGTATCATACCGCATCCCAAAAGAAAGGGCGGGAATATTAAGACCTAGATTAGGCAATGTGCTACCGCCATTGGACAAATGACTAAAACTTAAGCCTGCATTGATGTAGGTATTAGGTGCGATATGGTACTCATTTTGCCACACAAAGTTGATATAGGCATTTAAAGCACTTCCTATCATTACGTTTTTATGGTTGTCTTCTTTGTCGTACGGATGTTGTATCCAGCCCGTGCCTAAACCTACCCGTAACTTGCTGCTGAAAGCCGCCTTTTTTATCAAGGGTAAATTCATAAAAGCAAAAGCTCCGGCCATATGACCCATGTATTGGCGGCTGCCGGTATTGCCAAAAAAAATCCCGGCGCCCCATTGCGGCAGGTGGTTAGCCTGGTGCCATGGCCGGCTGCCGTCGGTTTGCTGCTGAAAATATACTTCGCCAAAATAAGTATAGCTGTCCCGCAGGTACTCCGCTTTGGGCGAGCGGGTTAAAAAAGAACCATAATGACCCTGTACCCCTATTGAGGTGCCGCCGGAAAAAGGTTGTGCATGGACTTTTGAAAAAGAAACAATAACAAGCCAGTAAAACAACACGCCGCAAATTTTTCTCATAGTAGCTAAAGGTCAGGAAAGGCCAAACTTAGTAAATGTTTCGGCTATGCAAAATAGAAACGGTTATTGGTCTTTCCTGATGGCGCCAGACTGCCTGTTTATGGTTTTGTTTCCTCCTGCTTTGGGTAAATTTCCGTTCCGCTTTCTCCGTCTGAGGTGCGCCAACTGCGGTGCATACGTTCCGAATTAAATTCCATGGCGAAGTTGCCGTGCCGGTCAATCGCTATCAAGCCCATATCACCCTGCACATCTTTCAGCTTTTCCTGGATCAGGTAATGACAGGCTTTTTGTAATGGAAGGCCCTTGTATTCCACCAGAGCCGATAGGTGGAAAGCAATTACGTTTTGGATCAGGTATTCACCATCGCCGGTACAGGATACGGCGCACGTATTATTGTCGGCATAAGAACCAATACCAATCATGGCACTATCGGACACACGGCCCGGCACTTTGTTTTCTGTGCCACCGGTAGAAGTGGCTGCTGCAATATTACCGGCCTGGTCCAGGGCTACGGCGCCTACGGTACCATGTTCTTTTTTTTGTACCTGGTATTGACCCGCTTTTTCTATTCCATGTTCTCCCTGGCTGGCTTGTGCTTCGTTGTACATTTCAAATGCATGGTCGGTAATAAAATAAGCTTCGGGACGCATTTGCAATTGTACCTTATTGGCAAATTCAAGGGCACCCATATCGCCCAGGAAGATGTGCTTGGTTTTCTCCATCACCGCCCTGGCCAGCGTAACCGGATTTTTTACATTTTTTACAATACACACAGAGCCGGATTTTCGGTCACGGCCGTTCATGATAGAGGCATCCATTTCCACTTCGGCTTTTTCATTGAGGGCTGAGCCCCTGCCGGCATTAAAAAGTGGATTGTCTTCCAGCACATTCACTGCAGCTTCTACAGCGTCTAAAGCGCTGCCGCCGTCTTCCAAAACTTTATACCCTGCATGGACGGCTTCTTCCAGTGCTTTTTTATAGCCTTCTATATTTTTTTGAATAAAATCCGAATCCGGTCCGGCTCCCCCGTGTACCACAATGGCTATTTTACTCATAATGTTTAATCTTTTTCTTTCTTTGCCTTTCAGCAGAGCTTCTACAGTTTTTAGTGATATAATACCGAAATAATTATATATCAATTCCTTTGCCTGATAATCTGATACAAGACTGTTTTCAACTTTATGAAATTCAACCGTCAATGGTGAATGGTCAATCGTGAATAATAAATCATAAGACTGATAACATTTTCGTATGATAGTGCTAGGAAGGCAGAAGGCATAAGTTAAAAGGCAAAATGAAAAATTGAAAATGTAAAATGAAAAAGTAGAAAAAAGAGCAAGACTGGTTTAGCGCCTTATCCCGCACTAACTTTTGACTCTTGTTGCCGTAGGAACTGCGTAGCGGGATACAGTGCCTTCAGTATTTGAGCATAACACGCAAAAAGACTCAACTCTTTTAAAACCCCATACCTGCAAAAACTCTTCAAATTATCTACTGAATTGAGTGTAGGATACCTGCTGTAGTGAGGGTTGCTGTGCGTGGGCCGGCCAAAGGGGCGGAGCCATCGGGTTGGCCTTGAACTTTTTGCTTACTTTTTCAGGGAGAAAAAGTAAGAAGCGCTACCTACAGGAGGATAAAACTATAATCGTCTGGGCATTTGAAAAGAACTGCTGATATGGGTTTTTGAAGAAGTGAGCAGGAGATGCTGAAACTAGTTCAGCATGACAGAAGGGAGAGTCGTTACGACTTCCTAAAAACCTATATCGTGAGAAATCAAACAGCGATATGGGGTTTTGAAAAAGTTGTAAAAAGAAAAAAGTAAGGGTGTGACTTACAAAGCTAACAGCCGGATATCTGCCAGAAAAAAAGCACTACCGAAGTAGTGCTTTTCAAAAGAGAATAGAAAAACTATTTAGCAGCTTTCTGCACTGCATCCAGCTTGGCCACATACAGGCTTCTCCCATGCGTACCCAATACAATTTCATTTTCACGCTCCTGTATCGCAATATCGTGCACCGGGATGGATTTGGGCAACCCCGCATTCCACATCATAAAACTGGCACCTTTGTCAAAGCTTACATACAAGCCGCCGTCAGTACCTACGTAAATGATGTTTTCATTTTTAGGATCTTCCTTTACCACATTGATGGGCTCAGCGGGCAGGTCCTTGCCAATAGCCTTCCAGGTAGTGCCACAGTCATCGCTGAGGTACAAGTAAGGCGCAAAATCATCATTACGGTATCCATTCAGGGAGGCATACACACGACTTTCTTTGTAGCGGGACGCCACCACCCGGCTTACCCACAGGTTTTGCGGCAGGCTGAAGCCTTTCTTTTGCAGGGCGCTGATCAGGTTCCAGGAGTAGCCGGCATCTTTGGATACGTGGATGTTGCCGTCGTCAGAACCGGTATACAGCAATCCAAAACGCAAAGGCGATTCGGCAATGGTCGTAATAGTGCCAAAAGGTACATCGCCCTCTTTTCGGCCTTTGGTCAGGTCGTCACTCAGCACCAGCATAGTATCGGCTTTATTGAAAGAACGGAACAATTTGTTTCCG
>JAEWAC010000321.1 GCA_023391895.1 Bacteroidota bacterium | reverse complement strand
CCAGAAAGCATCATTAATGGTAACCTGTGAAAAAGAAACGGGATAAAGCTTCTGCAGGGACTGCGACCGGGCGGTATAAACCACCAGTATCAGCAACAAAAGGTAAAAACAACGATGGATCATCTGGTATGGGTTTTTAAAAAGTTCTCAGGAAATGCGCACTTCTATCTTCACCTGTTCTTCTTTCCGCCTGCCGGCAAATGCACCTGTAAGGTAAGTACATTCTCCTGAGTTTTTTCACCAGGCCGCGCCTTCTATGGCAACGGGCTTCACCATAATGATGCTGTGATTATAATAGCGTTGGAAAATAAAACCGGCCGTTTTGAAAGCGATGTGGAAGCGCCCCTCTTTGCGGGTAATTGATTGGCAGCAATTGGGTTTTTGCTTTAGCGGGTTTCATTGAAAGCCTTCTGTGCTTTTTTCAGATAAGCGATCACTTCTTCATCCGATACCTGCCTGAAATCGCTGTAAAAGCGACCTACACCATAAAAGGTTTCCGGCACCATTTCAACAATCACCTCGTCGGCAACCCGCATCAGTTTGGCGATAGCCGAACGCGAGGCTACCGGTGCCACTATTATAATTCGTTCCGGGGCCTGTTGCCGCAACACTTTTACCGTCACCAAAAGGGTATTTCCCGTGGCTATGCCATCATCCACTACCACAATGGTTCTTCCATGCAGGCTTACCCGACCTTTGCCCATCATAAACTTTTGCTGCATCTCCCGCAACCTTTCCCGGGCATACAGGGTTTCCTCCTCTATATAGGCTTCACTCACGTCTTCATGCGGTATTACAATCCGGTCCTCAAGGCTCACCGCCCCAATAGCGTATTCTTTGTTTTTAGGGTGCCCCAGCTTTTTGATCAGCACCAGTTCCAGCGGCCAGTTACAGGCCACCGCTATTTCGTAAGCTACCGGCACCCCGCCCCTCGGCACGGCCAGGATAACGGCGGGTAAATGCCGGTACTTTATTAAATGCATGGCCAGCTTTCTGCCGGCGTCTGTCCGGTCTTGAAACATGGCTTACCGTTTATCTTTCCCGCTCCAGTTTTACCGGCTGCAGGTACTGTTCGAACCACGAGGCGGCCAACACACATACTTTTTCCATAGCACCGGTTTCTTCAAACAAGTGGGTGGCCCCCACCACGATCTCCAGTTTGTTTTCGCACTTCAATTGGCGCTGCGCCGAACGGTTGAGCTCCAGTACCTCGCTATCCCGCCCGCCTACTATCAGCAAAGTAGGCGACTGCACATCGGGCAGGGCGGGAGCGGCCAGGTCAGGTCTTCCGCCGCGGGAAACCACTGCCTGCACCCGCGGCAGCACGGCCGCCGCCATCAGCGCAGCAGCGGCCCCTGTGCTGGCCCCAAAATAGCCAATGTGCGGCGTAGTCAGCTCGGGCACCCCTTCCAGCCACTCGGTAGCCATCACCAGGCGTCGCGAAAGCAGCTCAATGTTAAACCGGTTCTGGTACACCTCGTCTTCGTCCTCTGTTAAGAGATCGAACAATAAAGTACCCAGGTGATTTTGCTGCAGGTAACGGGCTACCATCTGGTTGCGGGAACTAAAGCGGCTGCTGCCGCTGCCGTGGGCAAAAATGACAATGCCGTAACTGGCAGCCGGTAGGGTGAGCATCCCCTGCACTTTGGCATCCCCAACAGGAATGATGATTTCATTTTGATATGTGGTTGGCATAATAACAGGGATTGATTGAAAGAGAAGTACCACAAACTTATAGGTATTACAACGGCTCAGAAATGATCACCATCAGCTTAGCTTTTGATCGTGCTCATTGCATGCCTCTTTAAAATATAATTGCTTTGACCTTAATTCGCATATGGGTAAATGAAACAGTTTCCCTTGTAGGCAGCAATGCCTGTATGCCGTTGCAAAACTTTCAAACCAATGAAACGCTTTAACTAATACTTATAAACCAAAAAGTAAGCCATGACATCTGCCTCTAAACACCCGGAAGCGTACAAAGCGGTTGATTACAAAGTGCTGAAAGTTACCAGCATGGCTTTTGCAGACAACAGCCTTATTCCCTCCCAATATACCTGCGATGGCGAAGACATTAACCCCTCACTCCACATTGAAGGCATACCGGAACACGCCAGAAGTCTTGCCATTATTGTAGACGACCCTGATGCCCCGGCTGGCACCTGGACCCACTGGGTGATCTGGAACATACCGGTTACCCACCAGATCAAAGAAAATGATGTTCCTGGCGTTCAGGGCCGGAATGACTTTCGCAAGAAACGCTATAATGGCCCCTGCCCTCCTTCAGGACAGCACCGTTACTTTTATAAAGTGTATGCGCTGGATGCTGTTTTAGAGCTTGCGGAAAGTGCAGACAAACACGACCTGGAAAAGGCTATGAGCGACCACATTATTGCCTTTGGCGAACTGGTAGGACTGTATAGCCGAAAATAGTGTTTTATCATCCTCCAACCCTTATAAAAACCCATATACACAGGCATGAAGACCAGGTAGGCTCCTAATAAAGCCACCTCTTTTCAGGTAGTCACTTTTAGTTTGGCTTCTGCTTGCAACACATTGTCAATGCCTTTCAGTAAAGCATCGGGATTAAAGGAAATGCTGCTGATACCCTGCTGCACTAAAAACTGGGCAAACTCCGGCAAATCACTGGGGGCTTGTCCGCACAAACCAATTTTAACCCCGGATTGCCGGGCCTTTTGAATAACGGTGGCGATCATTTCTTTCGCGGCAGGATCTTCTTCGCTGAATAAGGTATTTACAATGCTGGAGTCGCGGTCAATACCCAGGGTGAGCTGTGTCAGGTCGTTGGAGCCAATGGAAAAACCATCAAACATTTGGGCAAACTCACGGGCCAGGATCACATTACTGGGTATTTCAGCCATCAGGTAAATTTCCAATCCTTTATCTTTCTCACGGTCCAACCCGTTTTGGGCCATAACATCCAGCACCTTTTTTCCTTCTGCCAGCGTACGGCAGAAAGGAATCATTACTTTAATGTTGGTGAGGCCCATCTCTTCCCGCACCACCCGTATTGCCTCACATTCCAACCGGAAGCCGTCTTTGTACAAGTCGTGATAATAACGGGAGGCACCCCGGAACCCCAGCATCGGGTTTTCTTCCTTTGGTTCAAAATCTTTACCGCCAATGAGGTTGGCGTATTCATTGGTTTTAAAATCACTCATGCGCACAATGACCGCTTTGGGATAAAAGGCGGCTGCAATGGTAGCAATGCCCTGCGACAGCTTATCTACAAAATAGGCCTGTTTATCGGGATAGTGATGGGTCAGTTTTTCTATGGTGGCTTTTACTTCCTCATCTTTCAAACTGCTG
Source organism: Bacteroidota bacterium (assembly GCA_023391895.1). Taxonomy (GTDB): domain Bacteria; phylum Bacteroidota; class Bacteroidia; order Chitinophagales; family Chitinophagaceae; genus Flavisolibacter. Next base: position 20,542 of record JAEWAC010000321.1, on the reverse strand, counting down.
AATTTTACCAGTGCCATGGGGTGCACCTGCACAAAATGGGTAATGATAAATTCCAGCCGCATCAATCCTACGCCGTCATTGGGATAAAAAGAAAGCCGGAAAGCCTGGTCGGGATCGCCCACGATCATCATGACGCGGGTCAGCGCTGGTCTTTTCACATGGGTAAAATCATGCTTTACTTCTTTGAAGGGTAAGCGGCCTTTGTACACATAGCCGGTTTTTCCTTCACTGCAGGAAACAGTAATCGGCTCGCCGTCTTGTATGGATTCGGTAGCATTGCCACAGCCCACCACGGCCGGCACGCCTAACTCGCGGGCTACAATGGAAGCATGGCTGGTACGGCCGCCTTTGTTGGTTACAATAGCAGCCGACTTTTTGAGTATAGGATCCCAGTCCGGGCTGGTCATGTCTGTGACGACAATTTCACCATCCCCCAATTTACCCGCTTCTTCAGGCGACTGCAACACCCGGGCTATGCCGGAAGCCAGTTTGGAACCCACCGCATTGCCCGATGCCAGTTCCTCTCCTTTTTCGGCCAACTGGTATTCGATTAGTTCATAGGGACTTTTGCGTGATTGTACGGTTTCCGGTCGTGCCTGGATAATGTATAACAAACCAGTGTTGCCATCTTTGGCCCATTCTATGTCCATGGGTTTTTGATAATGTTCCTCAATCAGCTGGGCCCATTGCGCCAGTTGCGTTACTTCTTCGTCCTGCAGCACCCATTGCTCCCGCTTATCAGCCCGGGTATTCAGATTAACGATTGCCGTATCCTTATTGCCATCCGCATACACCATGGTCTTTTCTTTTTCCCCCAGCTTTTTTTGCACGATAGCTTTTTTACCTTCTTTGAGCGTAGGCTTAAATACAAAAAATTCGTCCGGGGTAACCGCCCCCTGCACGATATTTTCGCCCAAACCCCATACGCCGCTGATATGGATAATATCCCTAAAGCCTGATTCGGGCTCCAGTGTAAAACCCACGCCGGAGCAGGCTTTATCGGCCCGTACCATTTTTTGCACGCCTACCGAAATAGCTACTTTATCGTGTTCAAAGCCATTGTCCTCGCGGTATTTGATAGCCCGGTCGGTATAAAGCGAAGCAAAGCAATGCTGAACCGCTTCCAGCAAAGCTGCTTCACCTTTTACATTCAGGTAAGATTCGTGCTGGCCGGCAAAACTGGCCTGTGGCAGGTCTTCGGCGGTAGCGCTGCTGCGTACCGCCACTTCCACCAGGCTTCCTCCGCCCAGTTCGGTATAGGCTTTTAAAACCGCTTCCCTTAAGGAGGACAACAGTGCTTCACGCTCTATCAGGTCACGGGCCCGCACACCTATTTCTTTCAAATTGCCATATGTGCTTCTATCCAGGTCTTTCATCAGCGCCTGCAGTTTCTGTTTCAAATCGTATTCCTCCAAAAAAGCATTAAAAGCAAACGCAGTGGTGGCAAAACCATCAGGCACGTTGATACCTTTGGAAGATAGCTGGGACAGCATTTCTCCTAAAGACGCGTTTTTACCACCCACCGCCGGCAGGTCAGTCAACCTGATGTCTTTGAACTTTTTAATGAGGGTTTGCATGGATGAATTGTTTTTTTAAAGTTGATAGATTGCAACAGTACATCCAATGACTACTATCAAAACAAACAGTGACTCCCATCATTTTCAACCACCCATACAATGAACAGTTCCATGACATCTTCTTCCCTGCCGCCTGCTGTTTTTGCTATTTCTCCAGCATATGGAATAAGCCATAGCCGTCCAACATAAGATCCGCTTAAAGCCAGGAAATGGCGTGCACAACAATTAAAAAAAAATGAAGGATTATTATTTTCTCTCCGGTCAACATTCTTTCAAATTCCCATATACAGGCAAGGGGTTCGGTGGCGCAACCGGCTTTAAGCCGCAACAGGTTGAGCCTGGGTATTAAAAGTCAAAATAAACTCGGTTCCTTTTCCCAGTCTGCTTTTAAACTGCATCTGTCCATTCATCAGCTCGGTATACCGGGCGATGATGTGCAAACCCAGACCGGTACCCTGAATATGCACTACATTTTTGCCTCTGAAAAAAAGCTCCGACAAATGCTGCTGATCTTCTTTCGCAATACCCATACCCCGGTCTTTGACGGATAATGTCAGGACACCCTGCTCCAGTTGCGTGGAGACATCTATTTGAGAATCTTCCGGAGAAAACTTGATGCTGTTAGAGATAAGATTGATGATGATATGCCGCAGCAAAACCGGGTCCAGTACCACCACCTCTTCGCCATAGTGACGATTTACAATTTTCTGACCTTTGCGCTTCAGGCTTTTCAGTTCCTGGATTAGGCTGGTGACAAAGAGTCTGATATCAATCGGTGCCGGTTTGATAGCTATTTTTCCTTCTTCTATTTTGCCTACAGATAAAAAGTCATCCAGTATTTGGGTTAATATGCTTACGGAAGATAAAATGCGTTCCATATGCTTTTGCCGCTTCGCGTGGTCTTCACTTGATTTATACCGCTCGATCAGTTCTGCCGAGGAGGAGATAGTGCTAAGCGGTGTACGGAATTCATGGGACGCCATAGACACAAACCGCGATTTCAGTTCGTTCAGTTCTTTTTCTTTCTTAAGGCCTCTTTGCAAGTTTTCTTCGGCGGCCTTTTGCTTGGAAATATCTACCGCTATACCCAGGTAACCGGTAATATTGCCTTCCGCATCCCTGATGGCCGTAACCGTCAGCGAAACAAAAAACCGGCTGCCGTCCTTTCGGATGAATATCCATTCGTGTTCATTCTGGATATTCATTTTAGCTTTGAGAACAAAGGTCTCAAAACCAACCGGCACAGGAGTTTTTAACTCTTTTGAAAATTCCTGTGCCCTTTGCAGAACCTCCTGCCTGTCGTGGAAGATTTCAGGCGTTTTCTGATTAACGACATCATGGGCCTTATATCCCAGTGCTTTTTCCGCTGCCGGGTTAAACAAAGTAATCACACCGGCTGCATCGGTTGCAATAATAATAGCACCGGCATTGTCCAGTATGGCCTGTTGAAAATTAACCACCGCCGACAACTGTTCCTGAGCCAGTTTATAGCGGGTGGTATTGCACAGTACAAACAATACATAAACCGGCCTGCCGATGATGTCACGTTTAAAAACCCTTCCTCTGGCATAAATCCAAACCAACTCCCCGTTTTTTGATCGGGCCCTGCATTCATGGGTTAATACATCCGTGTCCGAGGCATCAGCGAAGCTATTCAGGTAGTTGATTACTTTTTCCTGATCTTCCCCATCAAAAAATATCTCCAGCCTTTCTTCAAAGCTGGTCTGATCCAGGTCTTCCGGGTCATAGCCTAAAATGGAGTAGGGCACCTTATTGATGTAGATAAGCTGGTGCCAGATGAGGTCGTACACAACAATAATATCAGGAAAAGCTTCGGTAATATGCCGGATGAAGTGTTCCTTTTCCCGGAGCTTTTCCAGCATTAATTCGTTATTCGTACTTCCACCAGAATTGGCGGGATCGTACAATAACCTGTCAAATTTGCCCTCCATAATTACCTGTTTATGAGCTGGATGTTGTACCTCATCAGATGGGTCAAAATCATTATTTTCTATAAGCTGCTGTTTTACTACGGCACCATTACAACGCTCTCAATATCTAATAAAGCAGCAACGCAATGAATGACTACAATCACTCAAAACAATGATACCTCTCACCCTGAAAACTTCAACTAATCTTACGTAAAGCTGCTGCCTTTTTCGCACTTTTTTTTAGCCACAGGTCATCTTTCCGGCCTTGATTTAAAGAGCCGTTTTAATAGCATCTTACAACTACAAACTGCGTCAATATATTACTACAAAACAGCTTCAATTTATAACTACAACCAGCTTGTTTATACTATCCGTCATTGCTGTGCTTAATAGGTTTTTGCATGAATTTTTCAACAAACTCAGCTAACCAAATTCCCCACTTTCATCTGATTATTAACAGAGCAGTAAAATGAACCAAATGCGCAAGTGTTTGTTTACATAATTCTTTCACCACCTATAAATGTTACTATGGAGATTTGAATCTTTTTCCTTAATTTATCCAAGGAACATAGAAAAAAAATTCTTTTACAAAGAAGAGCTGTTATTGTAACTTTATACAATCCACCGATCAACCACCCGTTGAACCTGCTAATAGAAATTACCCTCATTACCTCTATCCACTTTAAATAATTTCTATGAAAAAAATCCTCATTATTGAAGATAACACACCACTTAGGGAAAACACTGCTGAAATATTAATCTTATCCAACTACGAAGTAATCAAGGCCTCCGATGGAAAGCAAGGAATTGAAAAGGCCATTGAAACCAAACCTGACCTGATTTTATGCGACATCATGATGCCCGGTTTGGATGGCTATGGAGTACTGCACATGGTACATAAAAACAATGAACTAAAGCACACGCCTTTTATATTTTTAACGGCTAAAACCGAACGCAGTGATTTCAGGAAAGGTATGGAGCTGGGTGCCGACGACTTTATCACCAAGCCTTTTACCGCCACCGAGTTGCTGAATGCGGTTGAAGGCCGTTTGCAAAAGGCCGAAGCTCTGAAGCAGGAAATGGCCAGTGGCATCAACGCCTTACATGTATTGCACGATACAGCATCGGAAAATAATGAAACACTGGAGTCGTTTATTGAAGGCCGCAATTGCAACAAGTATAAAAAAAAGCAGGTGATCTATTACGAAGGTAACCGGCCGCTTTTCCTTTATCACCTTCAAAAAGGAAAGGTAAAAACCTTTAAAAGAAACGAGGAAGGCAAAGAGCTGGTAACCTGCCTGTTTAACGAAGGCGACTTTTTTGGTTATGTAGCCCTCATGGAGGGCACCTCCTACAAAGAAACCGCAGAAGCCATTGAAGAATGCCAGATTGCCCTGATTCCTAAAGATGAGTTTGAAGCTTTGATGAACCGTAACGGCGGGATCGCCAAAAATTTCGTTCGCCAGCTGGCAAAGAATGTCATTGAAAAAGAACAACAGCTTCTTAACATCGCTTATAATTCGTTAAGAAAAAAAGTAGCAGATGCATTGGTGCTGATGCAGGGAAAACTAAAAAAAACAGATGAAGATAATTGCGTAATCAACATCAGCCGCGAAAACATGGCGGCTATTGCCGGCACCGCTACCGAATCCCTGATACGAACCTTGAGTGATTTTAAAAACGAAAGACTCATCGATATCAAAGATGGCAATGTGATTATTCTGGATAAAAACAAGCTGGAAAAAATGCTGAACTAAACTGGCTGATCTTTTTTTAACCATTACTGCAATTCCAACTTAAAAACCTTCAAAAACCCATATAAATAGAAGGCCGGTATAGTACGCAAGGTTGGCGTAATGAGCATGGGCTTACGGATGGTAGATTTCGTAAACAAAGTTCATTATTTAGCGCCACTTGTTTTCAACATGACTGAGCATCGCCATGGCATTTCCTGCCGGTTTATTTTTCCTATTAACGATATGGCTTTTTGAAAAAGTGGCTGCTATAGTAACCCGGCCAGCGCCCGTATGCGGCTATATTCCGCAGTGCGGGCTTTGTGCAGCAACAAATGTTCAATGATGTGCTGATAGGAAACCACCCCGGTAAAACGGCCTCCTATCATAACAGGATAAATACGGTCTTCATGGTCCGATAGCTTTTCCAATACATCTTCCACTTCGGTTTCACCGTCCAGAACAACCAGGTCCTCTTTCATCAGGCCTTTCAGCAGTGTATCATATTTCATTTCGGCTATGGCCTTAATGATCTCGATCCGATTAATGGTACCCACGGGACGGGCCCCTTCCATCACCATAAAGCTTTTGCTGTGGTTATTCATCAAAATGGCTGAAACCTCACTTATTTTCATTTGGGCCTGCAGACTATTATAGTCATACATCAGGGCTTCCTTTAGTTTAAAATCTTTTACCAGCGACCTGATCCGCAGGTAGTGTTCTTCGGTACGGGCAAAAAGAACGATAAAAACGCCAATCAGCGGCAGAAACGGGTTGATGGTTAGCAAGCCGGCAACGATCAGCACCCAGGCGGTTATTTTACTGATATGGGCAGTTAAAGAAGTGGCTTTTATATAGTTGTACCGAAAGCTCAGCAAAGCCCTTAATATCCGGCCGCCGTCCAGCGGAAAAGCCGGAATCAGGTTGAACAGCGCCAGGAAAATATTGGCAGCCTGCAAGCTGTAGAGAAACCGGGCTGTAGTATCCAGGTTTTGAAAATTTTCCAGTTTCCAGTAAGGTTCATCGGCGTGTAAAAACAGGGAGATGATTAGCGCCAGGCCAAAACTCACCAACGGTCCTGCCAGGCTGATGGCCAGTTCCTGCCTGGGTTCTTCAGGATATTTTTCCAGGCCGGCAATTCCGCCTATGGGAAAAATGATAATATTTTTGGCATCGATGCCAAAACGGGCAGCCACCAGGGCATGTCCCAGTTCGTGTAAGGCAATGCAGGCCAGCAAAGCCAGTAGAAACAAAACAGACCCCACCGCCTGTGCAGCACTAAAGTCTGATAAAATATTGGTAGCCAGCAGCCACAACAGCAAGAACAAAAGTGTCCAGTGCAGATAAATATGGATGCCTTTGTAGGAGAATATTTTTACACTAGCCCGCATAAAAAAGAATTTAAGAATTCAACAAACGTAAAAGCCTGCCGCAGTACACGGCAGGCTGTCAGCACACATGCACAGGTTACTTCACAGAAACATGTTTTGTAGCAGCGGTATTTCTGGCTTTTTCTTTTTTCGAACGCTTTAGCTCCAGCATCCCGTTTTCACAATAGGCTTCTAACTGTTCTTTGTTTACACCTTCCGGCAGTGTAAAACTGCAGGCAATGGAGTTATAGCTGTATTCTCTCCGGGTATAGTGGTTTTCTTTTATACTTTCGGCTTCTTCTTTTTTGGTCCTTTTTGTTTGCCTATTGTCCTCTAAATCCACTATAAAACGCTCTTTTTTCAGTACGGGTGCGGTCCATGATACGTTATAGAAGTCACGGTTCCGGGCATTGCTTACCAAAGGCACAGTCATTTGCCAGTCATACATCAGGCGGCTGTCCATGCGTTCATTCCAGGGCTTGAAAAAGTATTCAAAAATGAAAGGGAATGATGGTGCCGATCTGGATAATTCAATGGCTGCCATAATATCCTCCTTGACTTTAGGAATGATAAAAAGGTTAACAAACAAATCTATTGGTTTGGTGCGGCCTAATTTAAGACTGCCGTCAGCAAATGGGATGAGCGTGGTCAGTACTCAGCTGACTTCGCTTAAATGGGTTTTATATCCTTCGAACCAGCATACAATCAGGAAAGCGGCACCCACGCAAACCAGCACATCTACAGAACCAATGGACGACAGACCAAACAGGTTTTGCAGAAAAGGCACCTGATGAATGGCCAAAAGAAACAGAACCGAAATAATGAGCAGCGGCAGCACCAGGTTGTTGGGATAACGAATGGTTTTTACAAAATTCTCCGTAAATGAGCGATTGACCAATGTAAGAAAGACGTTACTGCAGATCAAGGTAGTAAAAACAATGGTACGGGTAGTTTCCAGCGATGTGGATTGCATGTAATAATAATACAGGATCAGCACACCCAGAGTAATAGTGAGCCCCTGCACCACGCTGATCAACACTTCTTCACCCGTAAACAAGCCTTTTAACCGGCTGCGGGGGCGCACTTGCATAATGTTTTCTTCAACCGGTTCCCGCTCAAAAAAAATGGAACAGGTAGGCCCCATGATCAGCTCCAGAAAAATGACGTGAATGGGTGTAAAAATGTTGGGATACTTCCACCCCAAAATCAGGGGCAGGGAGGCTGTAAGAATGATGGGTATATGAATGGAAATAATATAACGAACTGCCTTTTTAAGGTTGCTGAAAATCTTTCTGCCCTGACGTACGGCATCGGCAATTTTTTCCAGGTCATCGTCGGTCAGTATCAGGTCTGCAGCCTGGCGGGCCACTTCAGTTCCTTTTTTTCCCATGGCAATACCAATATCGGACCGCTTAATGGCCGGACCGTCATTCACGCCATCTCCACTCATAGCCACAATCTCACCGCCTTCCTTCAGGGCGTCAATTACCTTTAGCTTAGCATCCGGAAACATACGGGCAAAGACATAGTAATTTTTTATGGCCAGCTGCATTTCGTCTTTTGAGAGTTGCATAATGGCCTCACCGGTTATGTACCGGTTATGATGGGCAATGCCGACCTGCTCTGCAATACTCATGGCGGTTTGGGGATAATCGCCGGTCAGCAACTTTACCTTGATGCCAGCTTTATTGAGCTGCTGCAATACCCGGTACGCATTCTTTTTGGGTGGATCGTACAATGCCAGCAGTCCTTCAAATTGCCAGTTGAAATCTTCCTGCGCTGCCGGGTAAACCTCACCCTTATATTCGGCTCTGGCTACTCCCAGCACCCGATATCCCTTGGACGCCATTTCTTTTACCACCTGGCTTACCTTATCGGCTTCTGCAGCATCCAGCCGGCAGATGCGCACGATCTTTTCTGCCCCGCCTTTAGCCGCCACGATATTGCCGGGCTGCCCCGCATATATGTGTGTCATCATGGGTGGCTGTCCTTGCAGCGGATATTCGTATATCATGGGCATACTCACTTCCGGTGCACCGGTTTGCCGGTACGCCTCCCAGATGGCTTTTTCCATGGCGTCAAATGGATTTTTTTCGCTGGCCAGAACGGCATAAAAAAGAACCGAAACCGGATGGGCTTCGGTCAGGTGATCGATTGGGATGAGCTGGTTCTTTTTAAAGTCATAAAGGCTTTTTACCTCCATGATATTTTCCGTAATAGTGCCGGTTTTGTCCAGGCAGATCACACTTACCGCCCCCAGGTTTTCTATAGTTTGTGGCTGGCGGGCAATGATGCCTCTTTTGGACATGCGCCAGGCGCCCAATGCCATGAAAGAAGAAAAAGCAACCGGAATTTCCTCGGGCAAAGCAGCCATGGCCAGCGTAAGCCCAAAAAGCAAACTGGCGGCTATATCGCCGCTATTGAGGTAATTGAAAAAAAAGATAAGTAAAAAAGCACCAAAGCCAAAAATAGCCAGCTTTTGCACCAGCTTTCTGATCTGCTGCTGCAGCAGGGTTTGAGAGCCGGAATAATTAGAAATAGATTTGCCCAGCCTGCCCAGGACCGTATGATTACCTGTGACGGTAACCCGGGCATAGCAGGCGCCGGAGTTGATAATACTCCCCTGGAATAAGAGATTAAAACCGGTGTTAGCATTCTTTACTACCGGAAAAGCTTCACCGGTAATGACGGCTTCGTTCGCGGTACAGTCATTGGCCTGCAAAATTTCCGCATCAGCAGGCACCTTTTCGCCTTCTGCCACCAAAATAATATCGCCAGGCACCAGTTCCTCCGACTGGATGCGGTTTTGCCCGCCTTCCCTTACTACAGTGACTTTTGGCTCAGTTAGCTGCTGTAATGCCTCCAGTGCTTTAGAACTTTTTACCTCCTGGTAAACCGAAGTGGCCGTTACAAAACCCATGGCCGCAATCATCATAAAGCCTTCGGCCGGCTCGCCCAGGATAAAGTAAAGCAAGCTGGCAAATACCAGTAATATAAACATAGGTTCCAGCAACACACTGCGCAACAGGTGCAGCCACCGTCGGGAACTTTCCAGCCGAAATACATTTTTGCCGTATTGCCTTTGCCGCAGTTCCACTTCCGCCTTGCTTAAACCCTGCAACGCTTCCATGATTTGAAGAGGATTTGATGCTTAAGTTACAACATTATAAGGCGGAATGAAATCACTGCAGCAGCATAGTCTTTGCAAAGGCTCAGGCGCCTACATCCGCTTTAAGGAAGATGCACGGGCTGCCTGAACCGGAAACATAAAGCAAAGACTTTGAAACCTTAAAGAACGCCTTCCCTTGTTTTTTGATACCGCTTTTTGGCCTTATCTACCACATCTTCCATTCTGCCCGACAGTCTTCTACCCCTTGTCCTGATCTCGTTTCTAAGGTTGGTTCCCCTGTTGGAAAGAATGTAAACCAATCCGCCAGCAACAGCTGCCCCGGCTAACACATAAACAATGATTTTTTGATTCTTTGTCATATTCATGGTTTTAACGCTTAACAATTTTTTCTAAAACACCTATGCAATTACTGTGCTATAATGCTGATCAGGAATGGTTGGGTTTGAATGGCTGCATCCGGCAAGCTCATCCGTTTCAAACCTGCCGCACAAGGAGCGGATATGTAATTTATTAACCTAAGCTTGTACCGCACCAGAACAAGAAGGAATCCAAATGAGAGAAATATTTCCGCTGGCCGGACGGTTGAGTGCTTATAGGTTAAAAGAAGGCTTTAAAAGAACCATTAAGAAATTTTTTAGCGGTGAATATCATAAAAACTTTTCCCGCTCAATCCATGCACTTTCCGACAGCATCCACTGCTCCATGGCCGACTGCCCTATTTGGTTTTGTTCTTCCAGGGTGAGGTTATCATCTGCAAAAGTTTGAATCCAGCATTCTCCCTGGCACCGGAATAGGTGCACCGGAACACCCGTCTTCTGCAAAAAAGTCTGCTCCAGTTCTCCGGTTTTGGTATTGTCCTGAAACTCAATGATAGTTTCCTTTAAGGTGTTGTTGATAGCCCTGAACTGCACTTCGGGCCGTATCTTTCGCTCTTCGGCATTATATCTGGATGACGGATCGTAAAACTGAATCATCAGAAATGGGAAATACTCCTCAAACTTCTCCTGCACATGGGCAATGGTTTTATTGCTGCTTATGATGAGTAACATATCAAATGGAATTTTTCTGTATTAAAAAACTGGTACAGCTTCATTAGCACAAATGCAATCAGGTCTCTTGCCAAACTCAATCCCAGCAGCAGGATTAATGCTGTCAACCACCACACCACACCGGTTTTAAAAAATTGGCTGCTATGTGGCCCCAGGTGCAACAGGGGCAATTTTGCATTCCCCCAAAAGGCCATATCATTAATTTGATTCAAATAGAGGCAAAACAGTAAATGAAATCAATGAGGGATGTCATTGTGGGTTATGACACATGTCATCAGGCGGCAATGTGTTCCAGGTTTCAATACGATCTGGGGGCGTTTTGAAATCTGCCGGTTTTCCGATTCCAGCAGCTTCCTTTGACTGATTATTCATTGCCTATCTATTGTGCGCAATGAATAAAGGTGCTTTGATGTGCGTCATCAATATATCTGCCATACTGGCTTTGAACCACCTGGATACCCGTCCCCGCCTGTAAGCCCCTAAAACAATCAATATATCTTCACTTCTCTGCTTCAGGTAAGTAACAATGCTGTCATCTGCACTACCTTTCAACACCACGTACTCAGCAGCAGGATAATGGCGTTTCATAAACTCCTTCATCAGCCTGTTATCAGGTACATGTAAGGTCTGGCCAGGGTTTTTCACCGACAGCACTTCGATGGGCAGGTGTTTGAAAGATGCTAATACATAACTGAAGATCTTTACGGCATATACCGACGCAGGTTCGCCATCATATAACAACAGCACTTTTTGCACCGGTACAAAACTTTTGGGTGCTATCAGCACCGGGCACTGCACATCGGTCAACAGGTCGCGCATAAACCGGGTGGGTGGCACCTCTTCAATTCGGGTAAAGGTTTCCTTGCTGTCAATTACCAGCAGATCAGCATAAATTGACTCGTGCAACAGCTCGTGTATGGCCAGGTTTCTATCGCGGTGCACCGAGTAACTAATCCCGGCCTGCCGGCAGGCATTTTCAAACAGTTGCACGGAAACTACCCTTCTCTCCTTATCTTCTTCATTCAGGTCGTGCATCCTCCTGTCCGATATCCCACCTTCTTCTGTTATCAATTCCGAAAACTTATAAGAATGGTAAGACACGTCATCCAGAAAAACACCCACAATATGGGCATGCGTATGCTTAGCCATGTACAAGGTATAATCCATGGTGCTTGGGGAAAAATGCAGACCATCAAGGGCCGCAATGATCTTTTTCATGATCAAAACTTTAGTATAAAGCAATCAACAATGGAAGATTCACCCAACAGATGAGCGGGTCTGCAGTAAACCACTTCCTCCACTTTCTAAAAGCTTGCGGGCGTCATCGCCCCCGGAAATTCAGCAAAAGCCATTACTTCCTTGATACAACCGCCGGCTGTAAATAATAAGCTGTATCATTTGCATTCAATAGCTTATTTGTGTGCTATGAACACAGGCAGCTTATTACCGGTTATAATTTCCTCGGCAAAGCTTTTACGAAACAATTGCGACAACATGGAACGCCCATAGGCGCCGCTCACCAGGATGGCATTTTCTTCATCGCTGAGCCAGCCGCTGAAGTTCTTTTTGGGATCTGCATCCAGTTTGGTAATGTTTAAATTTGGATAATGCTGCGATGCCAGCTCCGTAATCAGCTCCTCATAAGGCAGGTGCAGGTTGTGGTCTACCTTTGAAAAAACCAGCACAGTATTATTTTTACACAACTCCGGAAACAGGTAAGCAAACTGTTTGATAGCAAAAACAGAAGAACCGCTGCCATCGTAAGCTAAAATGTTATGCCGGGGGAATACAAACTTTTCGGGCACAATCACCACCGGGCATTCGGCCTCATGCAGGGCGTCTTTCATATAGTCAGCAGGATTCAAGCCTTGCAAATTTTCATAAAACTTTTCGCTGCTGATGATCAGCAAGTCTGCAAAACGGGTTTCCCTTTTCAGCTCGGGCAGGGCAAAATCGTAAAAATCTTTGTGTACCCTGTATTGGATGCTGTTTTTCACACAAAGGTCTTCAAACCTGCTGATGTTCCTCTGAACTACATCCCCGTCTTCTGCCTCCATAAAGGGAACATAGGCCGGTCCTGTCATGGCAGATGTATAGCTCCACAGGTACGCATAGCTCACCTGGGGTATAAACAAACCTGTTAACAGCACAGGCTGCCGTTCATTCAGTTGTCGGGCAAACTCAAATGCACCTTCTGAAAACTGGGTTCCATCAAAGGCAATTAAAACCTTTTTCATATGCCTTATTTAAATGTAATTGCAGGATCAAGGTAGAACGCAAACTTGCATTTATAAATGACCAGGAAAAGGTAAAACACTGATCATGGTCACTATAAGATCCAATAACGCATCCGGCAACAACCGGAGCCCTCCTTGAAAAGAAACTGATGCAGATCAGCAATTATTTTGAGCACCATCATTGACCGCCCTGAAAAAATCGCCTAGCTTTAAAATTGCTATTTATTGCTTTCCAAGATCAAAACAAAAACATGCTGATAAAGCTGCGTGCAGACATGACGGTCCGGGAAGTAAAGTGGGCTTTTCACCAGGCATACCCCTATCTTAAACTGGAATTTTTTGTGCAGGAACATGCCACCGGCGAAGGCACCAGCCTGAATAAAAAAGTGGGCGACGACACCCGATTGACGGATGTAAGGGGTTTTATGAAGGAAGGCACGATCAACATTGAGCCGCAGCAAACGGTGGCGGAACTGGAACAGCAATTCCAGCAGCGTTTCAACCTGCCGGTACAGGTATTTCGAAAAGCCATCAGCATCTGGCTGGAAACCACCGGAACCGATAAACTGACGCTGCATAAGCAAAATGAAATGGGCAAAGAATCTACCTTAGGCCTCAAAGATGTGTCAACAGAAAATGAGGAAGAGTAAAACCACTGCCTGCAGTGTTCAAGATAAGGGCATCTATCCAGGGTCCGGCTCTTTTCAATACATTCTCCCGCTAACACCGACCATGACCAACTAATGGGATCCGCGAATTTCTGTTATACCGCTTTGCCTGGGTTAGCCGGCAGTTTCTTAAAAAAAGCCACCGGTCTTTGCTGTATCCTTCGGGCATGTGCATACAAGGTTTTAATTACAGTTTAGAAACTATAGCAAAGACTGGGCAAAAAAGAAAACTGCATTTTATAAATCAATAGCAGGCATACCAACAACCGACAATAACCGGCCCTCTTTTACGCCCTACCCATGATTGGGAATTACAATCCCCTTCAGGCGCCGGTATATTTCGGTGGCATACTCATCGGTCATGCCACTCAAAAAGTCCAGCGCATTCATCACCTTCTCGTATTTAGAGGTGGCGTATTCGAACTCGGTGAACTGGTATGGAAACAGCTTCAAGATTTTTTCTTCTTTGTGAGAAGGTTTTTCCTTCAGTAAAGCCGGTATAAACAGCTGCAGCAGCTCCGACATTACATTGAAGCCGGCAATTTCAATCTGGATTACCGTATCGTGCCCGTAAATTTTTTTAACGGAGATTTCCTGAACGGTTTGCAAAGCCCCGCTACGGTGATTGATGTGATCTACCAGCGTATCGTTAAAACCACCGCTCAAGATGGCATGCTGGTGATCCCAAAAAACATCGACTGCCTGCAGGGCCAGCAGGTTAATGACCTTGGCCCGCAAAAAAGAAATGCCTTCGTTGGTATCGGCAATGTCTTTAAAATACCCATAGGTTCTATCGGCATCTTCGGTGGACCGGTTGATCTTTCGTATCACCTGCATAAATGCTTCCACCACTTCTTCTTTCTGCAGTATGCCCAGCCGGTGAGCGTCTTCCATATCTACAATAGAATAGCAGATGTCGTCGGCTGCCTCCACCAGGTACACAAAAGGATGGCGTTTGAAAATAACCGGCTCCTGGCTTTCTTCAATCATCTGCAGGTCGCGGGCTATTTTCAGAACTGTTTCCTTTTCGGTTTGAAAAAAGCCATACTTTTTGCGGTGCTTGTACGCTTTATCCACGGCCCCCGACTCGCAGGGATACTTTAAAATAGAAGCCATGGTGGTATACGTAAGGCCAAAGCCGCCCCTGAAGCGGCCGCGAAAACTGTGGGTTAAAATGCGTACGGCATTGGCATTTCCTTCAAAAGTGCACAGGTCTTTCCATTCCTGGGGACTGAAAAAAGAATGCAGTTCCTGCCCGTCTATTTTTTCGTTTTTGTTGTCAATAAAATAGGCGGATATGGCTTTTTCACCTGAATGACCAAAGGCCGGGTTACCAATGTCGTGGGCCAGGCAGCCGGCAGCAATCACGTTGGCCAGCTCGTAGCGGTAAAATTCGTAAGCGTCGTCATTGGTGTTTTTAAACGCGGTGCTGATCCGCTCGCCGATCATTTTACCTAACGAGCGGCCTACTGAAGCCACCTCCAGCGAGTGGGTCAGGCGGTTGTGCACAAAAGCGGTTCCGGGCAACGGAAACACCTGCGTTTTGTTCTGCAGCCGCCGGAAGGCCGAAGAAAAAATCAGCCGGTCGTAATCCCGCTGAAAACCCGACCGCGACCCAATGGGAATTTTATCGGAACCTACCCGTCTTTCGGTATATATAGAATCAAACTGCATGAGCAATAAGTATAAAAGGCGGTAAAAGTACAGCAGAAAAGGATTTGCAGGATCGCTGATGTCTGAACCATGAATTGGGAGGAGTTGTAAGTTATAAGTATTAAGTTTTAAGTTACGGGAAAGCACCAGTTGGATTATGATATTGAACTTGCATTAAATATGGGTTTTTGAACCCCAGAGACACAGTGGCACAGAGAAGCACAAATAACGTATTGAAAAGGCTGGAGGTGCAGGAGATCCCGGCTCAAGGCCGGGATGACATTGAAGAGTAACCTTTTTTTATGTGAATAACTTTAGGAGCAGACAACTTCTTTAAAGCTATTCCTCACCCCTTGGCCCAGCTCCTGAAGGAGAGGGGAATCCGGCAACAATTCCATTTCGAGCAACAGGAGTAACCTATGGACTTTTGAAGCAGTAAGGCATTCTGAATAATTTCTATCAGAAATGGTGCAGCGCCTTATCCCGCGTTAACTTCGGAACTCTTGTTGCTGTGAGAAAAGTGTAGCGGGATACAGCGCCTTTAGTATTTTAGCATAGCACGCAAAAAGATTTGAACTCCTTCAAAAGTCCATATCTGTAGAACACTTTAAATAATCTACAGAACTTAAAGAAAGAGACACTCAGGAATGAGGGTTGCTTGTGCGTGGGCCGGCCAAACGGGCGGAGCGATCAGGGCAGCCTTGAACTTTTTGCTCCCCTTTTTCGGGGAGAAAAAGTAAGAATCGCTACCTATGGCAGGAAAAGCATATAGTCAAAGGATATCATAAAAGAACTGCTACATGGGGTTTTAAAGAAGTTAGCAGGAAAAGCCGAAAACCAGGTACACACCAGGATAAAAACCTTTAAAAGTCCCATATAACCGTTACCACTGCCTGGCTTTACATCCCGCAGCTAATCCTGTAGTTTCCTCAATTCATGCACCTATCCATTGATAAGCCCTTGCCGCCGGGGCTACTTTAGCGACAGCATAATCAACCATACCAAAACAAATCCCCATCAACCAACAACTGCCATGAAAAAATTTGTAAAGGTTTTAAAATGGACCGGCATTTCTATTGTCGTGCTGGTGCTATTGCTGGCCGCTACGGTGGCCCTTCTTCAAAACCGGAAGTTTGACGCACCCTACCCCGACATAGCTGCCTTAACCGACAGTGCCGTTATTGCCCGCGGCAAAAGCCTGGTGCTGGGTCCGGCCCACTGCGTAAACTGCCACGGCCCCCAAAATGCCGATGAACTGATGAAACAGGGAAAAGAAGTACCGCTGCACGGCGGCTATAAATGGGACCTGCCGTTTGGTGCCATCTATGCCCGCAACATTACGCCCGATAAAGCAACCGGCATTGGAAACAGAACGGACAAAGAACTGGCCCGGGTACTGCGGTACGGCGTGCATGCCGATGGCCGGGCGGTGCTGGATTTCATGCCCTTTCACGATATGAGCGACGAAGACTTGACGGCAGTTATATCGTACCTGCGGGCCCAAAAACCCGTGGTCAATAAAGTGCCTGACCATCAACTGAATGTAATGGGTAAAATAGTAAAAGCCTTTATGGTAAAACCAATAGGCCCCAGTGGTCCGGTACCCAAAAGCGTCCAACGCGACACCTCCATTGCTTATGGCCGCTACCTGGTCCTGAACGTGGCCAACTGCAACGGTTGTCATACCCAGCGCGGCATGACCGGCGAATACACCGGTGCAATGCTGGCCGGCGGCAATACCTTTACCGAACCGGGCAAGCCGGACCTGACTCCGCCCAATATCAGCGGCGACTCCGCCAGCCGTCTGCTAGGCTGGAAAGAACAGCACTTTATCAAACGCTTCCGGATGGGAAAAGTATTTGAGCATAGTCATATGCCCTGGACCGCCTATGGCAATATGAGCGATGAAGAATTAACCGCCATCTTCCGCTTTTTGAAAAGCGTACGGAGCGGTGAAAAAGCACCGCCGGCAGTATTGGCTAAAAAATAGTGTTGGATAGTTATAACGGTAGCTGCCCCGCCTTAGTGCGGGGCTTTTTTTGCACAAGACAATTGATACAAAGCTGAAGACATATATCAGGTCGACAGATAATAACTATTTACAGGAATGAAAGATGAAGAAAAGGAATCAGTAGGATTTATTGCGGCCCCGGATCAGATCGCCGAGCGCAAATACAGCCAGGATCAATAACAATGGCATTAATGGTATGAGGTGGTAATAGATGTTCATATCCTAGGCTTAAATTAGCACTTTTACCGCACTTCTTTTGTTAATTATTTTCCGGGCAGCATGATACAAAATTTTCTACGACCATGACAACCTGCTTCAAAGGCAAGTCGATGACACGGTATTGACACGTTAATCTACTATTTGGCCAAGAGTTTTACATTTGAAGAACAACAATTTTTTTTGGTCCATGAAGAAGAAAACAATTGCCATTGATATGGATAATGTCATAGCCGATACCGTAGCCCAATACATTACCTGGTATGAAAGAGATCATGGCGTACGGATAGAAAGGACGGCGCTCCATGGCATACCCGAGCTGGAGGCTTTTCCCGGTGGTGCCATCCGGAAATTTTTATATACGCCCGGGTTTTTCCGAACGGTGCCGGTCATGCCGGGTGCGCAGGATGCGGTACAACAACTCATGGAGCACTTTGAAGTATATATTGTTTCGGCAGCACTGGAGTTTCCGCAATCACTAATAGAAAAGTACGAATGGCTGGGCGAACATTTTCCGTTTATCAGCTGGCGCAACATTATCTTTTGCGGCGACAAGAGCATTATTGGTACCGATTACATGATTGATGACCATGTAAAAAACCTGGATACCTGTAAAGGCAAAACCTTTATCTACACCGCCGGTCATAATATTCATATAGACCGCCATACCCGTGTAAACGACTGGAAGGAAGTAGTAGCGTTACTAATGAAAGAACTGCAAAACGAAAAGGCCGATTAATAATCATTATCAGCTTGTTTAGATTCCATCAAGGCGCATGCTTCAAAAGACGATGAACCATAGTAGGAAGCCTACCTATGTGGCTTTTTAAAGCTTTTTAGACCGGCTCTGCATCTTTATAAATCCGTTTGCGGCTGCTCAGGTATTTATGCCGTATAATTTCGCTCATGGGCTTGTCATACACCTTGCTTTCCACCCAGGAGATAATATCCAAGTAAGCAAAGGCGCGGGTTTCAAAGCGGCTTTTTTCAAATTGCTTGATCTTGTGCAGAAACTTTTCCAGCTCGGGCTTCAGCTTTTGCTTGTGTACGCCAAAGGAGTGGCGTAAAAACTTAAACATCTCCTCCTCTACCACTGTCAGGTTTTCCATTTTGGCCATAAAACGGTAGACTGATTTGATGAGGTAGTCAATAATGTCAAAATTACCCAGCTCGTAGTGCGCCAGCAGGTGTACCAGGCGGGCATAACACTGCAGGTCGTAGCGCAGGTCTACGTTTTCGTTAATGATCTTTTGCAGGTAATCGATAGAGGTTTCATAATCGCCGCTGCCAAAATAGAGCGTGGCAATTTTGTAGTTGAACACCAGTATGCGGTGCCGGTCCAGGTAAACCGCATATTCGTTCAGCTTTTCTTCAATATAAGGTACCAGCTTCAGGCCTTCTTTAAAAGTGCCATGCATAAAGTGCTGGTTGATCTTGGCTATATACAGGTACACAAAAGTGTATACCTTAAAATTGTCGTGCTGCTTCACCAAGTCCGACTCTGTAAACAGTTCAAACTGGCGCAGGGTGGTTTCAAACCGTTGGTAATTACGCAGGTCAAAATGGGCGTTGAGCAGGTTGTGCATGCCTTTGATGTAGTGCCCGGCCTCTACCGGGATCATGTGCGGATGGTCGTGAAACAGATCGACCCATTTTTGGGTGTAGCGGTAGTACATTAAAAAGTCCTGGCGGATAAAGGCAAACCAGCAATAGCTTTGGCAAAGGTATAGCCGCTCGTAAAAGCCAGTTTGTTTATGGGCTTCAGCCGGCAGGTGGCTGTAAAAAAACTCCTTGACGCCGGTCTCGTCTTTTTCATTGCGGGCATGGCCGTTCTTTACGTACCAGCTGTACAACTGCAGCGCCAGGTTCGACAGCTGCGTGATCATGTTTCTTCTTTCATGCACGTCGTTGGCTTCGGCGGCCAGCTGTTCGGCTTTGTCCTGCATGCTACGGGTAATGTGCAGGGTTTCTATTTTCTTTTCCAGCGAAATGGCATGTATCAAAAAGCTGTCCTGGCTGTAGGCGTGTGCCAGCTCTTTTACCTTGTCTAAAATTTTAAGGCTTTGCAGGTACAGGCCTTTGTTGTACAAAATGCGGGCATAATCCAGTTGCTCGGTCAGCTGCATGTCGATGCTGTCGGTGCTTTTGAGCAGCCGCAGGCTGGCCAGCAGTTGCTTGTACAAATGGGTTTTTAAATTGGACAGCTGGGGCTTTTCAATCCCGGGCAGCTTTTTCAACAGCAGCTTTTCGTCGTACTCCTGCAGCTTATCCAGGGCATCAAACAGCTGAATGATCTTCAGGTCTTCTTTGGCGGAGTTTCGCTTAATGTAGAGCTTGAAATTCCGTTTTTCGGACTTTTCAAGGGAGCGAACCAACTGAAATAATGTATCTGCAAACCGGGTGGGCATAATGAAATAAATCTTCTGAAACGCAATACCAGAGCGGGCTTTAACAAAACCTACACACGTTTGACGTAATTATATCACACTTAATTTGGTTAAAACTGTTCGCTTACTCATACTACTTTCGTTATAGAGAATGAGACATTCATATAGCAGGCAATCGTTAGACAAAAAAAGCAATCCCTAGACGCTCATTCCAATGGCAAGCTGTGTAATCAGCATCAACAAAATAATTGAACTCTTTTTTATATGGCAAGCAATCGTTAGACGCCCGCTGTTTCCACAGTGGGCTTTTTGTTTTGCAATGTAACGAAGAAATTTTCTAATATAAAAATTGAAATTTTTTAATTGTGACTTCCCTGGCCAAAAATGTTAATAAAAATAAAAAAGCCACTAAGTACATTGGCTTTTAAGTGGATTAATATTTGTGGTGGTAGCTTCTAAACTGGTGGTGTATGGAAAAGCGGCATATGAAGTTGCGTACCAAAGACAAGCAGTATTTGGAAGGGTTGCTTTCAAAAGGATCTCTTCGGGCAAAGGTGTTTAAACGAGCGACCGCACTTTT